>JAPDPQ010000015.1 GCA_034506395.1 candidate division KSB1 bacterium
TATGCTTTTGGCCGATCGCTGAATATTGGGATCGGCCGTGCTCTCCTGGGCGATCCGATCCCATTCCTCATCCATGCTGATGATATGGGCTTGATAATCGGGCAGATTGTTTTTTAATTGCCGTTGCGTGAGAATCACGGGCACCTGGGTGTCCTCCAGCATGAACGCCATGCGGGGTTTGGGATAGGCCGTATCCAGTGGGACATAAACCGCTCCCGCTTTGAGGATGCCCAGCGTCGCCACAATCATATCCAGCGACCGCTCCATGATGATCGCCACGAAATCGTCAGGCTTTACGCCCAGTTTCATCAGATAATGGGCCAATTGATTGGCTCGTTCATTCAATTCTCGATAGCTGATCTGCTGCTCGCCAAAGATGGCCGCCGTGGCATCGGGTGTGCGGGCGACCTGCGCCTCGAACAACTGATGCACGCAGCGATCACTGGGATAGTCCCGCTGCGTCTGATTCCATTCCACGACCACCTTTCTTTCCTCTTCCGCCGTCATCAGCGGGAGCTCATCGATCGATTGATCTGGATTTTTAACAATTCCCTGGAGCAGATTTTGGAAATGACCTGCCATGCGGGCGATCGTGTCGTGGTTGAAAAGGTCGATATTGTATTCCAGGGCGATGCGCAGGCCATCTTTCCGCTCTTCGGCGAACATGATGATATCGAATTTGGCCGTGCCGCTTTCGGTTTCGATCAGGCTGATCTTCAGTTCGGGCGTCTGCAGCGCCTCCTGCTGGGCCTCCTGCAGCGCAAACATCACCTGGAAGAACGGCGTGTGGCTCATGTCCCGCTCGGGATGCAATTCGCTCACCAGCATTTCAAACGGCACGTCCTGATGGGCATAGGCCTCCAGCGCCATATCATTCACCCGCTTCACCAATTCCCGAAACGATGGATTGCCCGACAGGTCGCTGCGCATGACCAGCGTATTCACAAAAAATCCGATCAGGTCTTCCAATTCTGCCCGAGTGCGATTGGCGATGGGTGTACCGACCGAGATATCCTCCTGCCTGGAATAGCGATAGAGCAGCACTTTGAACGCCGTCAGCAAGGTGGTGAAGAGGGTGACGTTCATTTGTTTGCTCAGCGCCTTCAATCCTTCCAATATGGTTTTCGGAAAGATGAACGCCTGATGAGCGCCCCGATAGGTCACGTACGGCGGACGAGGATGATCGGTGGGCAAATCCAGAATCGGCGGCGCACCTGCTAATTGTTTTTTCCAATAGGCGATTTGATTTTCTAACAACTCGCCTTGCAGCCATGACTTTTGCCATACGGCAAAATCGGCGTATTGGATGGGAAGTTCGTCCAATGGCGAAGGCTTGCCCGCAGAAAAAGCATGATATAGCGACACAAATTCCTTGATGAGCACGCCAATGGACCAGCCATCCGAGATGATGTGATGCATGGTGAACAGCACGATGTGCTCTTCGGGATTCAGCCGAATTAGACTGGCTCGCAGCAGCGGTGGTTTGGAAATGTCAAATGGGGTCTGCGCATCCTCAGTGGCCAATTCGATCGCTCGAGCCTCCTGCTCCTGTTTCGGCCGATGGCTCAGATCGATGATGGGGATGTCCACCAACAAATCAGGCAGCACGATCTGTTTGGGCCGCTCGTCTTCGGTAATAAAAGCTGCCCGCAGCACCTCATGTCGCCTGACGATCTCGTTCAAACTGTGCTTCAAAATATCAATATTCAATTTGCCCTGGCAACGGACCGCTGCAGAGATATTGTACGAGGGGCTGCTCGGGTCCCACTGATACAAAAACCACATCCGCTCTTGCGCAAACGACATGGGATATTCCTGTTGATTTTCCCGCCTGGGAATGGCAAATTTTTTCGCTTGCTGCTGGCTCTTCTCCTGCAACTTTTTCATCAACAACGCCCGTTTCTCAGGCGACAGCTCTGCCAGTCGTTTTGATACATCACCCATCGTTCTGCTTTCCTTTTTGCTTTTTTTATATCGAAGTATTTCTCTGTCTTTTTTTGTGAATTGAGTAGGTTAAGTAAGTTGAGTGGTTGAGTCAGGTAAGTGGGGTGTTGATTGATGATTTTGAAAGGCGCCCAGCCAGATTAAAGGATGCGAAATTCATTTTGCAATATCAATCTACCTAACATCCCCCCTGTCCCCCCTTCAAAGGGGGGAAACTATGGCAAATCCCCCCCTTTGAAGGGGGGGTAGGGGGGATGTCAAATTTAATCCAACTCAATAACCCTAAGTCCCCAATTACCTAATTACCCAATCCACTAATCCCCCAAAAGCTTCTCCACTTCCTCCTCCGACAACCCTTCCAATTCATCGAGCATTTCGCCCAATTCTTCCTCGCTGACCTGTGCGGCCTGGGCTTCGGCGATGACCATAGCCAGATTGGCCACAGTCGGCGCTTCGAACAGCTTGCGCAACGGGATCTCCACGTTATAGGTGTTTCTCAAGCGAGAGATGATCTGTGTGGCCATGAGCGAATGCCCGCCCAGATCGAAAAAGTTGTCGTAAATGCCGACCTTCTCGATGCCGATGGTCTTTGCCCAGAGATCGGCAATCATCTGCTCCACGGGATTGCGGGGCGCCACGTAATCGTGCTCCAGCTCAGGCCGATCCTGATCGGGCACGGGCAATGCCTTGCGGTCGATCTTGCCGATGGGCGTCCGAGGCAGTTCGTCAATGGCCATGAAGATGCCTGGCACCATGTAGTCGGGCAAATTCTCTTTCAAATAATTCCGCAGCTCGCTGTTCGACGGCGCTTTGTCCTTGAATTCGGCTTTGGGCACGACATACGCCACCAGCCGTTTGTCACCCGCTTGCTCTGTTCGAGCCACCACGACCGCTTCTTCAATAGCAGGATGCTGCTGCAACATAGCTTCGATCTCGCCCAATTCGATGCGATAGCCTCGCACCTTCACCTGATGATCGACTCGGCCCAGAAATTCGATATTGCCATCAGGCAGAAACCGAGCCAGATCACCCGTGCGGTACAGCCGTGCGCCTTTCTTCTGGCTCAACGCATCGGGGATAAATTTTTCCGCCGTCAAGTCCGCCCGATTCAAATAGCCTCGAGCCAGGCAATCCCCGCCGATGTACAGCTCGCCAGGCACGCCGATCGGCACGGGATTGAAGAATTCATCCAGAATATAAATGTGCCGCAGCGCCGTGGGCTTGCCGATGGGCACGCCCAGGCTGAGGCCGTTCTGGTTGAAATTCGCTGGCACTTCAAAAGTCGTTGAAGTAATCGTCGCCTCGGTCGGGCCGTAGGCATTCAACAGTTTGGCTGAATTCAAAGCTGTCTTTTCCCAGAGTTGCAAGTTTTCAGCAGACATCAAGTCGCCCCCCACGATAAATAGTCTCAGTTGTCCATTAGTATTGGTAAATTTTGATCCGTCCCATTCCCGCAGCAATTGGTTCCAATAGGCGGTCGGCGGATTCACCACCGTCAGCCCGTATTCGGCGAGGTTCTTTTGGAATTCGGCAGGGCTCCAGATATTGGATCCCCGCAGCACCAGTTTCGCCCCAGCGATCAACGGCGGCAGGATTTGCTCCAGCGAGGCATCGAAGTTCATCGAGGCGAATTCCAGCACGTGATCGCTGGGCTGGAGCGCATAATAATCTCGCATATTCAGGCAATGGTCGGCAAGAGCGCCATGCGAGATCATCACGCCTTTGGGCTTGCCTGTGGAACCCGAGGTGTAAATGACGTACGCCAGGTTTTCCATCGCCGCCCGCTGCTTGGGATTTTTCTTGCTCTTTTTGGCGATCGCCGCTCCATCCCGTTGCAGGCAGATTTTCTGGCTATTGTTTTCGGGCAGCGCTGATAACAGATTCTCTTCGGTAAGGATCATCGAGACACCCGAGTCCTCGATCATCAGCGCCAGCCGCTCTTTCGGATAGGCGGGATCCAATGGCAGATAGGCTGCCCCCGCTTTGAAAATCGCTAACAGCGAAACGATCATGTCCATGGGCTGCTCCAGGCAGATGCCCACCAATGTCTCAGGCGCCGCCCCACGGTCCATCAGATAATGCGCCAATCGATTGGCTCGGTCGTTCAGTTCCTGATAGGTCAGCTTGTCTTGTTCATAAATGAGCGCAATCTCTTCAGGCGTCTCTTTGACCTGGGCTTCGAACAGTTCGGAGATGGTTTTCGATTGCGGCTGGTGAAATTCTTGCGGTGCCCGACTCCAGCGCTGGAGAACTTTCGCCCGTTCGTCATCGGTCAATAGTGGCAGATCGGAAATGCGTTGCTCGACATCTCTCACCAGGCCATCGAACAAAATTTGAAATTGCGCCGCCATGCGTTCGATCGTCTCGGGTTCAAATAGATCGGTGTTGTAAACGATCTGGCCTCCCAGCTTTTCTTCGTTTTCCTCGATCACGAATGTCAAATCGAACTTGGCCGTGCCGCTGTCGATCTGCCTCGGTTCAATGGTGATATCGGGCAGCCGCAGCGTCTGCGCCGTAGTATCGAGATGGACGAACATGGCCTGGAAGAACGGCGAGATGGCCATATCCCGCTCGGGCTGCAATTTCTCCACCAGCGTCTCGAACGGGATGTCCTGATGCTCATAAGCCCCCACAGCAGCCGCTTTGATCTTTTTCAACAGCTCCCGCACCGTGAGATTGCCCGAAACCTGGGTGCGCATGACCAACGTATTGACGAAAAATCCGATCAGGCTCTCGGTCTCCTTGCGATTGCGGCCCGCAATGGGCGTGCCCACGCAGATATCCTCCTGACTGGTGATGCGATACAAATAGGCATAAAACGCCGCCATGTAGATCATAAACCGAGTGACATCCTCCTTTTTCGCCAGCGCCTCGATGGCCTGCCGAAGCTGGCCCGAAAAATTGAAGAAATAGGTGGCGCCGTGGGTAGTCTGGTAGCTCGGTCGGGGATGATCCAGCGGCAGATTCAGCACGGGCGGCGCCCCAGCCAATTGCTGCCGCCAATAGGCCAGTTGCTCCTCCAGCACCTTGCCCTGCATCCATTGACGCTGCCACACGGCGAAATCGGCGTACTGCACCGTCAGTTCTGGCAACGGCGAGGGAAGGCCCGCCACGAGCACCTTGTACAGGATGGCCACCTCCTGGATGAAGATGCTGAGCGACCAGCCATCGGACACGATGTGATGCATCACCAGCAGCATCAGATATTCCTGCTCGGCCAGGTGCATCAGCGTCACCCGAAACAGCGGGCCTGTGGATAGATCGAACGGCAATTGCGCCTTCTCTTTGGCCAGCTTCATGGCCGCCGCTTCCCGCTCCGAGGCAGGCAGATGCCGCAGATCGATCTGCTCCAACTGGATCGGCATTTCCGACTGAATGACCTGGATTGGCTGATCGTTCTCGGTGGCAAAGGTCGTTCGCAGCACTTCATGCCGCTGGACGATGATGTTCAGCGCCTTCTCCAGCGCAGCGATGTTGGGCTTGCCCTTCAAAATCACCGCAGCGGGATTGTTGTACAGCGGCGTTCCAGGGTCCAATTGATCCAGAAACCACAATCGCTGCTGGCCGAAAGACAACGGGAATTTATTGGTCGCCCGCCCTTGCGGCAGGATTTTCGTCCCAAGCACATCCACCCCTTTTTCCTTCAGCATCAACTCCAGCAGCGCCCGCTTTTCAGGAGATAAATTTTTCAACTGCTCTTGTATATCGGTCATCCGTGTCCCTCTTGGTTGCCAGTGATCAGTGGTCAGTGATCAGTGGTCAGTGATCAGTCTTCAGTCGCCAGTCATCAGTCGAATGTTTTAAGTTATTCTTATTCCAAGCCTATGTCCAATAAATCTATCATCCCATCATTCCAATTTTCCATTATTCCACTATTCCAACATTCCATCATCTCATAGCCTCATCACTCCATCACTCCATCACATCATCACTCCGCTACCCCATCATCCCCAATTACCCAGTTACCCAATCAACCAATCACCCACCCCGCTTCTTCTCCAATAACGCCCGTGCCTCTTCATCGGACATCTGCTCCACCATCGCTAATATTTGGGCCAAATCGGCTTCGGTCTGCTGCTTGGCGGCCTTTTCGTTTTCGATGCTTTCGGACAGTGTGGCAATGGTCGGCGACTCGAACAATTCTCGCAACGGCAATTCCACAGTGAACCGTTCTCTCATGCGGGAGACCAGTTGCGTTGCCAAAAGCGAATGCCCGCCCAATTCAAAAAAGTTATCATAAATCCCGATCGGCTCAATGCCCAGCAGTTCCTGCCAGATAGCGACGATCTCTTGCTCCAGCTCGTTTCTGGGCGCCACGTAGGGATTGGGCAGATTCGGCCTGGGATGAAACGACGAAGGCCCAGATGGCTCAACTGGTGCTGTATCTTTTTTCGCCTCCCGACGGACCCATTTTTCCATCCGAGCCTGCAAGCTGGCAGTGGAGAGGATCACCTGAGAGAGGCCATTCATGGATAAAATCTGCTCGAACGCCTGGACCCCTTCAGCAGGTTGTAATGCCAGATGCATCATTTCCGAGCCAATCGCTCCTGCTTGGTGGACGTCTTCATCAAATCGCCAGCCCTCCCAGTTCACACTCATCCAGCCAGTTCCATTCACCTGATTTTGTCTGGCGACAAAGGCATCCATAAAGCTGTTGGCTGCCGCATAGGCTGCCATGCCCAGACCGCCCAGAATTGAAGCCAGTGACGATTGCAACAGGCAAAAATCAAGCGGTTTACCCTTGAGCACTTTTGCCAGCACATCGGTGCCAATAACCTTTGCCTGGAACTGCTGAAAACAGAACGCCGCATCCAATTCCTGAATCGGCCGCAATGAGTTTACTCCAACCAATCCCGCCGCATGAATGACGCCATGGATGGTCCCAAAGCGATCCGCCACCTGCTGGACAGCCATTTGCATCTCTTGTTCGTTCGCCGCCTGGGCCTTGAGCACCATCACTTCGGCGCCCGCTGCTTCCAATTCCTGCAGTCGCTTGATCCGCTGCACCATCCCCGAGTTCGCCTGCGGATTGCTGATTATCGATTCCCATTCTGACTTCACTGGGAAATCGAACATATCGAGCAGCGCCAGTCTGGCGTGATATTTTTTCGCCAGATGCTCCGCAAAGGTCAGACCGATTCGTCCCAAACCACCTGTGATCAGATAAACCCCTTTTTCTCGCAATCGAGGGGCTAATGGTGTTTTATCGACCAAGTGATATTCTTCAAAATGCTGAATCCAGCGATGACGACCCCGATAGGCCACCGTGCTTTCACTGGTATCGGACAGGATTTCAGCAACCAATTTGTCTTCCCAGCCACTGGCGATCCCCGCCCGATCGAAATCGATATGGCGACAGATCAGATTGGGATACTCCTGGGGAATGACTTTGCAAGCGCCTAACAGCGTCGCCTTTTCAGGCACAAGCGTTTCGGTTCCTATTACGTCCAGCACATCGGTGGTCACGGCGGCAATTCGGATCGGTGCGGCAATGTTCTGTCTGGCCAAAGCCTGGGCTAAATGGATTATACTGTAAAACCCATAGTTTTGCAGAATTTCAAAGTCAGCACTTCGATCCGCATCGAAGGTCCACAAATGAACAATTATTTCTGGAATCCGCTCCTTTTCCTTGAGACCTTTCACCAACTGCTCATAGTCGGCAGGTTCAGCAGGATTGATGGCATAAACATGGCTATTGATGCAGCTAAAACCATTACCTGGAACCACCGAGGTCACCTCTGCGCCACCTTTCACTAGTCGATTGACCAATTCTGCCCCTGCTCCATTCTGATCCACAAAGATGAGCCAGCGGTAGCTGCTCAGATCGGCATCCGCATCATGAGCGAGCGCAGGCAGGTCCGCTCGTCGCCAGGATGGCACATAGAACCACCGCTCAAATGGCTGCCGTTTTGAAGGATCGGCCGAAGCCGCTTCTGCCTTGGTCTGGGCTTTCACCTCAAACCAATAGCGCTGCCGCTCGAACGGATAGGTCGGCGCTGGGATGCGATGGCGTTGCTCATGGGCATAAAATCCCTGCCAATCGATCTTCACGCCCGCCAGCCACAGTCTGCCCAACGTGTTCAACAGAAATTCGACATCGGCAATTTTTTCTTTTGGGTGTCGCATCGATGCCAGTACCACTCGGCCTGGGACCGAACTCGGCACTCGCCGAGCCAGCGTGCTCAGGGTATTGCCTGGGCCTACCTCCAGAAACAAGGTATTGGGATCCTGCAGCAGTTCCCGAATGCCGTCGCTGAAGCGGACCGTCTGGCGCAGATGTCTGGCCCAGTATTCGGGATCCGTGGCTTGCTCCACCGTAATCCACGTCCCAGAAACGTTCGATAGATACGGCAGTTGCGGCGGATTCAGTTTGACTTTCTTCACTTCTTCGATGAATGGCTTCAAGATCGGCTCCATCATCGGCGAGTGAAAAGCGTGGGAAGTATGCAATCGCCGAAACTCGATCCCTTTTTCTGCCAACCTTTTTTCCAATTGTTCGATAGCTTCGAACGTCCCAGAGACCACGCAGAGCGATGGGGCATTGACTGCCGCCAATGACAAGCTTTCATTCAAATAGGGCTGGATCGCCGCCTCATCTAACGGTACGCTGAGCATAGCGCCCGCAGGCAGGGACTGCATTAACTGGCCTCGGGTCGCCACCAGGCGGAGCGCATCATCCAGCGACATCACGCCCGCCAGACAGGCGGCCACATATTCGCCAATGCTGTGGCCGATCATCGCCTGCGGCTTGATCCCCCATTCCTGCCACAGTTTCGCCAGGGCGTATTCGATGACGAACAGTGCGGGCTGGGTGATGCGGGTTTGGTTGATTTTTTGATTTGCTTCTTCTGTCGACATCCCCCCTGGCCCTCTGTCCGCCGATTGGCGGATACTTCCTTCGGTCGCTTCAAAGGGGGGAACAACAGCTTCCCCCTTTGAAGGGGGATTGTGGGGGATGTTCCAATTAGGATCATCCTTGAGATAAATCACATCCCTCAAATCCAAACCCAAAAGCGGCTTCAGGAACTCAGAACAATAATCCACTTGTTCCCGAAACGTTGGCTCGGATTCATAAAGCTCCCTGCCCATATTGACATATTGGGCGCCCTGGCCGCTGAACATGAAGACCACACCTGGCTCGCCTTTATCCGCAGCATGATAGCTGCCCAGAATCCGTTGCGGATCACGATTTTTTAAAATGGTCAGCAATTCTTCTTTGGAGCGACCGATAAGAAATCTTCGATGATCCAACGCCTTGCGCCCCACCAGCAACGTGAACGCCAGATCGGCCAGATTGACATTGGTCTCCGTTTCGAGAAACTTAGCCAGATTATCCATGGCCTGGTTGACAGCGGATTCAGTTTTGGCCGACAGCGCTACCAACTGATAGTCCCGTGACGCCCCAGAGGGTTCGAGCTCTGGCGCTTCTTCGAGGATGACATGGACATTGGTGCCGCCGATGCCGAACGAGCTGACGCCCGCCCGACGGGGCGTATCGCCCATCCGTTTCCATTCCCGCAATTCCGTGTTCACATAAAACGGGCTATTTTTGAAATCGATATGCGGATTGGGGCGTTCAAAATTGATGCTCGGCGGGATGACGCCCTCCTTCAATGCCAGCGCTGTTTTGATCAGGCCAGTCACTCCCGCAGCGGTATCGAGGTGGCCGACATTGGCTTTCACCGCCCCCAGAGCACAAAATTGCTTTTTGTCCGTCCGCTCTCGAAACACCTGGGTCAGGGCCGAGATTTCGATCGGATCGCCCAGGCTGGTTCCTGTGCCGTGGGTTTCGATGTAGGTAATGGTCTCGGGCTCCACATTGGCGACGGCTTGCGCCATGGCAATCACCTCCACCTGACCTTCCACCCCAGGGGCGGTAAATCCCACCCGATTGGAGCCGTCATTATTGCAGGCAGCGCCTCGGATAATCGCATAAATATGGTCGCCGTCTTTGATGGCATCGGATAGCCGCTTCAGAACGACCACTGCCACGCCATTTCCACCAACCGTCCCTGCTGCCTTTGCATCGAATGGCCGACAGTGACCATCTGGGGAGAGGATCATGCCTTCCTGATACATGTAACCTTGAGTTTGTGGCAACAAAATCGTTGCCCCGCCGGCCAGGGCCATATCGCATTGGTAATTAGTTAAGCTTTGATAAGCCAGATAAACCGCTACTAAAGAGGTGGAACAAGCGGTCTGGACATCAAAACTCGGTCCTCTGAGATTCAATTTATATGAGACTCTTGTTGTGAGAAAATCTTTGTCGTTGCCAATTACATATTGATAAATATCAGCAGAGCTCAAAGCACCATTATGCGCCCGCAAAATCGAGAGCATATAGACATTCAATCCCATGCCAGCAAAGGTTCCGATCAATCCGGCATACCGGTCAGCGTCATACCCTGCGTTCTCCAGGGCTTCCCAGGCGCACTCGAGGAACAACCGCTGCTGCGGATCCATCAGCTCAGCCTCTCGAGGAAATATGCCAAACAATGCAGCGTCGAATTCATCCACCTTATCGAGAATGCCTCTTGCTCTAACATAATTTGGATGGCGAAGTTGGTCAGGATCAACCCCAGCTTCAATCAGTTCCTCTTCAGAAAAAAAAGAAATGCTTTCAACGCCGTTTTTGATATTTCTCCAGAACTCTGCTACATTTCGGGCACCCGGAAATCGGCCAGACATACCAATGATAGCTACATCGAAATCACTATAATTCTCAAGAATTGCCTTTCCACTCATCCACTTCCTCGCTAACTATCGATCCTCCCCCTGATTTGAACATATTTTTTCAATAGAATCGGAAATATTCAATCCTGAAATCAGAGTAGCATCTGCGAAATAAGAATTTGCCTTTTCCGCATTGAATCGCGCCAAGAAGGATTGACGCATTTTCCTGCATTTTTTATCAAAGCGGCCTCATAGCCAAAATCGTTTGACAGCATCTTTTATCGCGTTTCGGTTCTTTTTAGCCGCTCTCGTTGTGCTTCGAGCGCATGTCTTTGCCGCGAGGCACGCTGTTGCTGTTGTTGAAAGATTTGTTTTTGGTTTTCATCCTGCTGCAAAAATTGGCCCAGGCTATAAATGGTGGGATGCTTAAATAATTCAACGATGGAAATCTCTCGTTTCAATGCCTCACATAGCAGGGTGTGAACCTTGGCCATTGCTAACGAGTGGCCGCCGATATCAAAGAAATTGTCATGAATACCAATTCGATCCAGCTTTAATACCTCTTGCCAAATTTTAGCGATCAGTGTCTCAATTTCCGTTCGAGGCTTTACCATTGCTGGCGCATTTTCCGAGCGAATTTCGACCGGTTCAGGGAGAGCTTTGCGATCGATTTTGCCGCTCTGGGTCAATGGCCAGGTTTTCAAAGCCACGAAGTGGGACGGCACCATGAAATCTGGCAATTGTTCTCTCAAAAAATTCCGTAGTTCCTCTGCAACGGGAGCAGGCTGATGATCATGCAAGAAATATGCGATGAGCCGGGGTTCTCCGGAACGATCTTTTTTTGCCACGACGACAGCGCTTTCAATGGCTGGATGTTTCATCAATCGGGATTCGATCTCTTCTAATTCGATTCGGAAGCCACGGATCTTCACTTGAAAATCGACTCGACCCAGAAACTCAAGATTGCCATCGCTCCGAAAGCGGGCAAGATCGCCTGTCTTATACAGCCGCGCGCCTGGCTCGGAGGAAAATGGATCTGGGATGAATTTTTCGGCAGTCAAATCTGGCCGAAGATGATACCCGCGCGCCAGACAAACACCGCCCAAATGCAATTCGCCGCTCACACCCATGGGGACTGGGTTCAAATATTGATCCAGCACATAAACCTTGATATTGTCCAATGGCCTCCCAATCGGGATCGTCGTCGTGTTCTCAGGCAATTGTTCAACCTGATAAATAGTTGGTCCGACTGTCGCCTCGGTGGGGCCATAACCATTGAAGAATTTTCGGCCCACCATCCATCGCGTAACGATCTCGGGCGGAAGATTTTCGCCGGCTGAAATTAGAACTTTCAAACCAGGCACGCTCTCGGGTGGCAAAATTGCCAACAGCGAGGGCGGTAGAATGGCAACATTGATCTGCTGATCGTTGATCAATTGGATCAGGCTCGGAGTGGCTAAGATCGTCTCGCGTTTGGCCAAAACTAGTGATCCCCCGGCCATGAACGCAGTAAAAATCTCTGATACTGAAGCATCGAAGCTGCAAGAGGCAAATTGCAACCAGCGACTGGTGGCATCGACTCCCAGTGCTCTGACATGGGCTGTCGCAAAATTGCAGAGACTGCGATGTTGCACCAATGTCCCTTTCGGCTTCCCAGTTGAGCCAGAGGTATAAATCATATAGGCTAAATTCTCGGGAATTGCACCACTGATCGGATCTTCTCCACTCTTCTCGGCAATTTCAGACCAATCCGAATCAATATGGATCACCTGCACACCTTCCGGGGCAATATTTAGATCCAGACTCTTCTGGATGATTAAACATTTTGCCCCAGAATCTTCTATCATGAGCCGCAAGCGGTCCAACGGATAAATTGGATCCAACGGCAGGTATGCCCCACCCGCTTTTAGCACGCCCAGCATTGCGACCAGCAAATCAATTGAGCGGTCCACACAAATAGCGACAATAGTCTCTGGTTTCACTCCAAGGCTTTGCAGATGATGCGCCAGATGATTGGCCCGGGCATTCAGCTCGCCATAAGTTAATTTCTCTTTGTCAAACACAACGGCTAAGGCCTCAGGATTTTCAGCGACCTTGGCTTCGAATAGCTCGTGGATGCAATAGTTAGCAGGAAATTCCCGATCGGTTTCATTAAATTTTTCCAGGATCATTGTTAATTCCGACTGTTCGGGTAAGGCTACATCAGTGATGCGAGCCTCCGGCCGCGATGTCATCCGCTCTAATACAACGATCAAATTGTTCAGCATCCGAGAGACCGTTTGTTCCTGGAACAAATCAATATTGTAGGTGAATGAAACCGCCATCCCCTTTGGCGATTCGGTTGCCATGAGCGTCAGATCGAACGGTGCCACGTTCTGCTCCAACGTCACCGATTCCAACGGCAGGCCTCCCAGATTCATCTGTTCACCCGCTTCGCCCAGCGCGAAGGACGATAGGTCTTGAATCTCGCTCAGATGCGCTTTCTCAAGCACCAGCATCGTCTGAAAAACTGGGGTGCGGCTCGGATCTCGATGGGGATGGATCTTTTCCACGATGAGCGGGAATGGATAATCCTGATGCAACAAGCCCTCTACCACAGTGGTTTTCACCTGATTGAGCAAGTCAACCACGGTTTGCTGGTCGTGAACAGCCGAGCGAAACGCTACTGGATTAACAAAATAGCCGATCACATTGGCAAATTCCGATTTGGTTCGGCCAGTGGTTGGAGATCCGACGATAATATCCTCCTGATTCGTGTAACGATGGAGCAAGATGTCATAAGCCGTCAACAGGATCATGAAAGTGGTCGCGCCATAGTGCTCGCCCAGTCTTTTTAATTTTTGAACCAATTCAGGATCCAATCGGGCTGATACCGACTTTCCCTTGAAAGTTTGAACTGCTGGTCGCGGATAATCCAGCGGGAGATCAAGATTCGGCAAATCACCGGCCAGCTTCTGTTGCCAATATGCCAAATCTTTCTCAGCTTGAGCCTCGGACAGATACTTCGCTTCTTCCGCAACGAAATCTTTGAACTGATGTTTCAGCGGCGCTAATTCGATTTCACCATCTACTCGAGAATAGATTTGACTCAGTTCATAAAGCAGAATCGTCTGTGACCACAGATCGGTAATGATATGATGGCTCACGAACAACATGAAGTGATCTTGAGGCGATCGAGAGAACACCCAGACTTTCATGAGCGGCCCGTGTTCAAAATCGAACGGCTGCTTCGCCTCGCTTTCCATGCGATGCTGAATAGCTTCTTCATCCAATAGCGAAACATCTTCAATTTTGAAGAAAACTTCCATTCTGGGATGGATCTGTTGAATCGGCTCCCCATCTCGAACTGCAAAGGTCGCACGTAAAACTTCGTGACGATCGACCAGGTGCTGGAAGGCATCTCTCATTCGGGATAGATCAATCTCTGACCGAATACGCACGGCGTAAACCATGTTATAGATGCTTTCTGGATTGACCTGATACTGAAACCAGAGCGCCTTCTGTCCCTGTGATAGCGGATGTTCTCTGATCTGATCGACCGGTTGATCGTTTTCTGGTTTGTCAACGGTCGGCTGGACATCAGCGAGTTGCGATACCACATGCTGCGCCAAATCTAGTGTGGATGGTCCCTGTAGCAGCATTGCCACTGGCAACACAATTCCCAAGTTCGACTCGAGGCTGTTTTTCAATTCGATCGCCATTAAAGAATCCATGCCCATCATATTGAGCGGTTTGTGCAAATCCAGCTTTGAGGATGGAACGCCTAAAACTCGGGATAATTGCTTTTGGAGATATTCCACAAGAACATCTTGACGTTTCTCAGGTTCGATAGCCACCAGTTCGTCCCGAGTTAAAACCGCCTGGCCTTTGGTCGGTTCGGCCTTTCTCCTCTGCTTGATCTTTTCTGCCGCAAAATTGGAAACGAACGGCGGTATTTCCTGGTCAGGATAAAGTTGTAGCACTTGTCTCCAATTGATCGGCGCAACGATGACCTGTGGGAGCTGGAGCTGAAGCAATCTTTCAAAGATGGCGATACCTTTTTCTGGGGCGATTGTCTGGAAGCCTTTGGTTGCCAATCTGCCGCCGCGATCGGCACGGGCAGCTAGACCGATCTGTGACCAAGCAGCCCAATTGATGGCCATGGCGGGCAATCCCATCTCATTACGATAATGTGCCAGTGAATCCATAAAAATATTGGCCGCCACATAATTTCCCTGGCCTGGCGAACCAAAAATAGCTGCGGCTGAGGAAAACAGGATAAAAAAGTCCAACGGCAAATCCAGGGTCAATGTATGAAGGTTCCACGCCCCTTGCACCTTGGGCCTCATCACTCGATCGAACTGCTCCTGAGTTAATTGGAGCAACACCCCATCATCGAGCAAACCCGCTGCATGAACGACTCCTTTGAGCGGAGGCAGCGAAGTCTTGATATTGGAAAAAACCGTTGCCATTTGATTAGCATCTGCCACATCGGCTGAGACAACAGTTATTTCAGCGCCCATTCTCTTCAGCTCATCGATCTGAGCCTGTTTGGCGGCAATCGAAACAACGGGCGGTTCCAGCAATACGATATGCTTTGCCCCATTTCGGATCAACCACTTCGCAACTAATGTCCCAAGGGCCCCTAATCCTCCAGTGATCAAATAGCTTGCCTCAGATTGGATCGGCAATGTCTTTGTCTCGATGATTTGTTCTTGAGCTGGGGTAGCTTGTTTCGAAATTACAATCTTGCCGATATTCTTCCGCTGCGCCATAAACCGAAACGCATTGATCGCGTCTTCTAAAGCGAAAACGACATAGGGAATCGGCCTGAGTCGCCCTGACTCGAAATGAGTGAGCAACTCCTGAAATAGGTCTTGAATCAGACCTGGTTTGTCCTTTGCTATGCGGAGCAAATCGACCGCAAAATAGGACAGATTCTTTCGGAATGGATAGAGATCCATCAAACCATGAGAGTAAATATCTGTCTTGCCGATCTCAACAAAACGGCCATAATCTGCCAGTACAGATAGGCTTCTGGAGATGGATTCGCCAGACAATGAGTTGAGTACGACATCCACGCCCTTCCCGTCGGTATAATTCAAAATTTGATCGGCAAAATCCAGGGTCCGAGAATCCATCACATACTTAATTCCCTGGGATCGTAAATAAGCTCGTTTCTCTTCACTTCCGGCAGTGGCAAAAATCTCGGCGCCGATCATCTGGGCGATTTGAATGGCTGACAACCCAACGCCACCAGCTCCAGCGTGGATCAGGATCTTTTCACCGGGGCGCAACCGCGCTTGATGAACGATCCCATAATAGGCGGTCAAGAAAGTAACTGGAATTGACGCTGCCTCTTCAAAAGAGATGGTGGTGGGTTTTCGAACCAATAGGTCGGCCAATGTAATGGCATAATTGCCAAAGCAGGCGGGCGCCAATCCCATGACCTCATCTCCCACTCTGAATTGAGTCACCTCAGGTGAAACTCTGGAAATGACGCCTGAACATTCTGCTCCCAAAGGTATCGCCTCGCCCGGCAGCAATCCCAGCGCATTCATCACATCCATAAAATTCAGACCAGTAGCATAAACCTCAATCTCAACCTGGTTCCCAACGAGTTCTGGCCGAATAATTGGGGTCAATTGCAGTCCATCTAGCGTGCCTGGCACATCGACCTCTAAACGAAAGGCTGCAGCATCGGGTTTTGTCAATTTTTTGGAAGTGCCAATGTTATCCGATTCGAATCGAGATAATTTGTCAGGTGAAAGACGCGATATTCTGGCAACAAATCGATTTTGATTTCTGAAAGCTATCTGGTCTTCTCGATCGAGATAGAGAAATTCGGGCATGAGGATGCTCAAAGATTGCTCCAAAGATCCAGATTCGAGGTCGAGCAGCTTGCATTTTAGCTCGGGATGTTCCTGGGCGATCACCCGGCCCAATCCCCAGATAGTCGATTGCGAAATCGAAATCGGTTTTCCATCTAAATCGTGCGACTGGGCATTCTGCGTCACCAGATACAGTCCTGGTAACTCCTGCCAGCGAATTTTATTGATGCTCCGAATTAGCGCGGAAATGCTGCCGGTAATCAACGATTGATCGGCCGAGAGCGAATCTAACGTAAGGTCAGTTGAACGGGTGCAATCGAGTCCCCAGAGGTAAATTATTCCCGCGCACTTGGCTGTTTCGGCGAAAGCCTCGGAGAATAATCGCTCAAAATGATCTGGATTGGAAGGATGAATCTGATAGGTCCGATTGTCACTGAATTGAAAATCTATTCCAGCTTCGACGATAATGCAGTTCTTCCCTTTCGTTTGCAGCTCTGAAGCAATGCGACGGCCAAAGTTTCCGTTATCATTAAAAATTAGCCAGTCACCTTGTCGACGATTGACCTGATGGTATTCAATCGTTTTTTTCTCCCAAACGATCTCATAGAGCCATTTAGTCAAATCTTCCGACTTCTGCTTGCCCAATCGCTGTAATTTCAGGCCCTCAATTTGAAGCACAATCTCTCCAGCCGCATCAAACAAAATCACATCGCTCTTTAAAGACACCGGATTGGGTTCTTCAATCGGATAAATTCTGGTATAACTCCATTGCGGTTGTCGCTGCAATTCAAGATTGGTGATTTTTTCAAAACGGATTGGCAAATACACATCCGCCTGATCACCGTCCATCTCGAAAGGTAAGGCGTTGGAAAGAACCTGTAAGCCGGCATCCAGCAGCGCTGGATGAATCATATAATCGTTCAATTCTGCTTCGATTGCGGCAGGTGGTTGCAATTTTCCCAATGCTTCCTTGTCTCCCTTCCAGAGGTCTACCACGCCTTGGAAACTCTCGCCATAATTGAGGTGATGCTCGAACAGTTGCTGGTAATGGGTTGCGACGTTAACGGCTTGGTTGCATCGTTTCTGGATATCATTGAGCGATGCGGAAGCTTTCGAACTAGCCTCAGTTTGTCGTATCGTCCCTTCAGCATGAAGCAGCCACAAGGATTTTTGGGCAGAAAAGCTATCGGCCAGGCTAAAGACCTGAAATGTCGCAACCCCATTGGTGATCGGCGACAGCACAAATTGAATCACCTGATTATGATTTTCTTTCAAAAATAGCGCCCGCTGCAATGCGACATTTTCAATAATAAACGGCTTGTCTTGAAACACAGATTTCGAAGCAGCAAATGCCATTTCCAGATAAGCCGTAGCTGGCAGCACGATGGAATCCTGAACTTTATGATCAACCAGAAATGATAGGAAACGGGTGTTGATCGCATTCTCCCAGACATACTTACCAGCCAGCACCGGTGATAAGCGTCGGGATCCTAACAATGGATGAAAATCAGCGCCATCGGTTTCAAACTGAATCAAGGAACTCTGAGGCTTTGCTTTTTTATTTTCCTTGCCATCATCGAACCAGTAGGGTTCCCGCTGCCAGGGGAAAGTAGGCAACGAAACCACATTTCCGGCATTAGGGTAAAATCGCTCCCAGCGAATTGGGAATCCTATGGTAAACAGTTTTCCGGCCGCCGCGAGCATCGTTGTCATCTCTTCTTCTTCACGCTTCAGAGAATGCAACACTGTCCCCTTTTTGCCGAGATGGGCCAATTCGCTTTGAATGGAGTTGATGAGGGTTGGATGGGGATTCAATTCGAGGAACACGCTAAAATCATCATGAACCAATTGATCAATGGCGGTTGCAAATCGAACTGGTTCTCGCAGATTGCGGCCCCAATACGTGGCATCCAGGTCAGCTCCATTCAAAATTCTACCAGCAACGGTCGAATAAAATGGGATATGTCCCGATTGGGGGCGAATATCTTTCAGGATCTCCATCAGTTCATATTTTAAATGTTCGACCTGGGGATTATGGGAGGCGACATCTACTCGCAGCAAGCGGCAGAATACCTGCTTCTGTTCCAGCGTTGCAACGACTTGCTCCACGGCTTGTGGCTCTCCAGACAACACGATAGATTTTGGACCAGCGATGACTGCGATAGAAATTTTATCTTCCAGACCTTTGATCGCTTGTTCAGCCTCTGGAAGAGAAAGCTCTACCACTGCCATCTTCCCCTGGCCGGCAACAGTCTTTAATAATCGGCTTCGGTGAAAAATGACTTTGATGGCGTCTTCGAGGTTCAAAACACCAGCCACATGAGCCGCTGCAACTTCGCCCATGCTATGACCCACTACTGCATCCGGTTCAATGCCCCAAGATCGCCAGAGATTTGCCAACCCAACTTGCAGTGCAAACAAAGCTGGCTGGATAATATCTATTCGGTCTAACTGAGATTCTGATTCATTGGCAGTAAATTGATGGAGCAACGACCAGTCTGCATACTGACGGATAATTTTATCGCATGCCTCGATAGTCTCTCGAAACACGGTCTGCGATTGGATCAGTTCATGTCCCATTGCCCACCACTGGGCACCTTGTCCTGGAAAAACGAATACCACCTTCGCCCGACTATTGAGGACCGCGGTACCCTTTGCAATTGTCGGCAAAGATTCGTCCCGCAGCGCTGCATCTAAATGTTCCAAAAGCTCGTGTTGCGAATGAATGACAAAAGCCACGCGATTGCTATAATGGGTTCGACGCAAAGAAGCTGTATAGCAAATATCACTGAGCGAAATATCTTTGCCATATCCGGCAAGATAGTTCAGATATTCTTTCATCAGGTCCTTTAACGCCTCATCGCTGTGTGCTGAAAGAGGTAATAGACGAGCGACAGTCGTCATATTATCGGCTCTGCCCTTTTTATCGGCCATTGGAGGCTGAGTAATTACTACATGGCAATTGGTCCCACCAAAGCCAAGCGAAGTGATTCCAGCGATCAACGGTTCATCCTTCACGGGCCAATCGCCTAATTCTCGTTGCACAACCACTGGCAATTCATCAAATGGTATAAACGGGTTGGGCTTTTTATAATGGAGACTTGGGGGCAATTTTCGATGATAAACAGACAGAGCGACTTTTATTAGGGCTGCGACCCCGGCCGCAGCCTCCAAATGCCCAATGTTAGATTTCACTGATCCGATTGCACATTTTCGATCTTTCGGTCGTCCCTGAGAAATCACCGCTCCCAAAGCGCGGACTTCGATAGGATCGCCTAATTTCGTCCCAGTCCCGTGGGCTTCCACATATTGCACCAATCCGGGTGAAATACCAGCGTTTTTGTATGCCTCCTGAATCACAACTTCCTGCGCCTGTCGATTGGGAGCCATCAGGCCGTTACTGCGACCATCGCTGTTGACAGCACTGCCACGAATTACGGCATAGATACGATCGCCATCAGCAATCGCTTTGGATAACGGTTTTAAAACGACCACACCAGCCCCCTCTCCACGGACATAACCGTCTGCATCGGCATCAAATGTTTTGCACCGGCCCGTGGGTGACATTACGGTCGCCTGACAGAAATTGATGGTCACTTCGGGCGAGAGCATCAGATTCACGCCGCCCGCAATGGCCATGTCACACTCCCCCTTTCGCAGACTATTGCATGCCAGGTGGACAGCTACCAACGAAGAAGAACAAGCGGTATCGATCGCTACACTCGGGCCTTTCAAATCGAACAAATAGGATAGCCGATTAGCGGCAATGCTAAACGCATTCCCTGTGCCAACGTAAGGGGTTATATCTTCAAAATTGCCCAATTGTAATCGAGAGTAATCGTAGCTGCTGATCCCGATAAACACACCTGTTTTGCTTCCAGCAAGTTGCTGCGCGGTTTTCCCAGCGTCCTCTAAGGCTTCCCATGCAACTTCTGATAGAATTCGCTGCTGGGGATCCATATCAGCAGCTTCCTTAGCGGAAATGCCAAAAAATAGAGCATCAAATTTATCGACATCTTCAATGAATCCCCCCCATTTGGTGTACATTTTCCCTGGTGTCATGGGCTTAGGATCGAAAAACTTCTCCAAATCCCATCTCTCTTTTGGCACTTCAGTGATGGCGTCCACTCCATTAATGAGCAATTCCCAGAACTGATGGGGATTCTTTGCACCAGGAAAACGACATCCCAGACCAATGATTGCAATGGGTTCAGATTGCTTTTGCTCCATTGTCTTCAATTTGGTCTGCATCTCTTCTAAGGCCAAAAATGCCCGTTTTAAGGGTGAGAGTTCTTTTGTTTTTGGATCGAATTGATGCATCGTGCAACTTCCCTTTGTTGATTTTTTCAAATTTCTCTGATTTCTTATTTTGGCGATTTAACAAAGAGGGGCATCAGCCCCCTATCTAATATCGTTATTAAGCCCCCTTTTTCCCTAACCCATTTCTGACTCAGCGTCCGAAAATGTCACAGAATATATCAAGACTAAAAATCGTCATGATCAACGCTTATTGCTATGTACCGATGGAATCTCAGCCACTATCTTCAGTCACAAACGCAGTCTTTCATTAAATCCATCTTCTGAAGATCGCATGGTTCTACTTTATTGTGCTCGTAACGAAAAATGGTATGGTCTATGCGTACGAAAATATCTTTTCTTATCACATCTCTAATGCTGCCAATTTTGCTTCGAGTAATGCCTCAACTTCGGCATCTGAGAGATCAGCGAGATCTTCTATCTCCTTGCTCTCAAACTGATCGCGCGTTAGTGTTGGCTGCGATGTTTTGATATGTGCGTCCGCTTCAAAGATATGCTCGATCAAATAATCCGCTAAGCTTTCGATTGTCGGATAATCAAATATCAAAGTCACGGACAAATCAGTTTTAACAGAAGCGCTAATTGCATTTTTCAATTCGATCGCCATTAGCGAATCAAAGCCCATTTCTTTCAGCGGTTTCCTAATATCTACTGGATATGACGCATCAAGGCCAAGGATTCTGATAACTTCTTTTTGCAACTGCCCCACTAACAGTTCTTTCCGATCTTTTGGCGCGGTTCGTCGCAATCTTTCTAAGAAATCGGATTGACTAACCATCGTTTCTGGTGAGGATGGTTTTCCAGTGGAAACGAAATCTGCAAAAAGTCCAGGCACGCGATCGGCGGGGAATTGCTTTAAGAAGCGCGACCAATTCACTGGCAGAACAGCAATTTGAGGCAAGGGCTGGCTGATCAATTTTTCCAGCACTTTCAATCCCAGCTCTGGAGGAATGAGATCAAATCCGATCGATTCGTAGCGCTGCCGATCTTGGTGATCAAGTTGGCCGGCCGTACCCACCTTGGCCCATGGACCCCAATTGATGCTGATGGCCGGCAAACCAATGGCACGGCGATGATGTGCCAGTCCATCCATAAAAGCATTAGCTGCCGCGTAATTGGCCTGGCCCGGTGAACCGAAAATCGCAGCGACGGAAGAAAACATTACGAAAAAGTCCAGTGCCATCTGTTTTGTCATTTGATGGAGATTGTACGAACCTGCAACCTTCGGTGCCAATACCTGGGCAAGTTTATCGCGATCCTGCTGCAATATCACCCCATCGTCTAATTTCCCTGCCAAATGAATTACCCCAGCCAGGGACGGGAGGGAAGATGATTGCGTTGGATCCAGCATCCTCTTCAGTTGCTCAAAGGCCGATGGTTGGGCGATATCACCGATGAACTTCGTCACGACAGCTCCTCGCTCAGTCAATTCAGCGATCGACTGTTCCGCAGCTTCAGATGGTTGCAGAATATCAGCCAAAATCAGATGTCGTGCACCATGTTCCACAAGCCATCGGGCAATCATTAATCCCAGACCCCCAAACGCTCCTGTGATGAGGTAGCTAGCATCGCCTCGAATAACCAGTGTCCTCTCCCCAAATGAACGATCCTGGCGTACCACCACTTTGCCGATGTGTCTGGCCTGCTCCATCCATCGAAAGGCATCCACTACTTGATCCATTGAGAAGACATGATGATGCAATGGCTGAAGCTTACCCAAATTGAATTGTTCCATCAGCTCCTCGAGCATGAGCATGACGCTGCGAGAATCTTGATATAAGAGATCATCTAACGCGATGGTGAAATAAGCCACGTCGCTGCGGAAATTTTTCACCTGCTGGGGCGACCAGATCCCGATCTTGCCGATCTCTAAAAAGCGACCCTGTTTAGCCAATACCGAAAGTCCCTTAGGAATATATTCGCCAGAAAGCGTATTCAGCACGATATCTACGCCTTTTCCCTGTGTGACTTTTAGAATTTCATCTGCAAAACTCAAGGACCGAGAATCCATGACATGCTCGATGCCGAGCGATTTTAAAAATTCTCGTTTTTGCGAATTCCCTGCCGTGGTAAAAATTTCCGCTCCAATGTTTTTGGCCAATTGAATGGCAGCCAGTCCGACGCCCCCAGTTGCCGTATGAATCAAAACTTTCTCCCCGGCAGACATTTTTCCCAGTTTCTGGAGCGCGTAATAAGCGGTGAGAAACGCGATCGGAATTGTCGCTGCTTGTTCAAAACTCCAGTGAATTGGCTTCTTCACAACCCAATTCGCTTCTGTAATGACATGAGAGGCAAAACATCCTGGAGCAATAGCAATAACAGCATCCCCAATTTTGAACCCCGTAACACCTTCGCCAATCGCACTGATCTCTCCGGAGCACTCGCCGCCTAAGGGACCGGGGTCGCCAGGGTAAAGATTTAAGGCATTCAAGACATCCCTGAAGTTTTGGCCTATCGCCTTCACCTGAATTTCTACTTGACCTGGGCCTGGTTTTTGGCGAGTCATGGGTTGGAATCTCAAATTATCCAACATTCCTCGTTCTGTGATCGTCAACTGAAATGGCTGATCAGCAGGGACTGCTCGTTCGGTGCGAGCCTCAGGCTGGGCAATTGAAGCTAACCTTGGGACATATCGGTTCCCATCCCTCAAGGCGACTTGATCTTCAGCATCATTGGCCTGGATTTCTCCAGCCAACGCCGTGTAGTCGATTATTTCTGAGTTAGGATCTAGATCGATGCTGATCGGCTTCAGCTCTGGATGCTCCAAAGCGATCACACGCGCCAATCCCCAGAGAGCGCTCCCGTTGAGATCGATCAAAGCTGCCGTGCTGTCGACTGGTTGTGCCCCTCGGGTGATCAACCAAAGCTGCGGAAAACGCCGTGGCTTCACCTTCTCCAACGCTTGAACCAAATAAAGCATTGAACTGCAAACCGAGAGCACGTCTCCAGTGAGGGACTCAGGCAAACCCCAGAGATAGATGATCCCCTGAAGTGGTTTGCCTTCAGCGCTGACCAGTTCACCAATTAATTGCTGATAATCTGCCAAGTTTTGCGGATCAATTTGCCAGCGATCATCCGCTAATTTTGTCAAACGATCTCCTGGCGTTACAATGTAACTGGTCTCAATCTGACTCTGTAACTCTTGAACAAACTTTGCTGTCAGCTCTTTCTCAGTTATAAAAAGCAACCAGCGACCAGCTATTGACGATTGAAGTTGTTCTGCCATTTTCGGTCGCTCAACTTTGCGCCACTCGATGTGGTAGAGCCATTGATTTAAGCGCGCCTCAGAGACGCTTGCCAGGCTGGATAGAGTGGTCTTTTTAAGGCTCAAACCATCCACTTGAGCCACCAGATGCCCAGCATCGTTATAGAAATTCAGATCGGACTCAATTATCTCGCTATTGGATGTACCCGAATTGCGCCACAGCACATGACACCATAAACGCTCATCGGGCTTCCTTACCAATTGCATCCTCTCAAGCCCGATCGGCAGATAGATCCAATCCTCAGCCTCGGATATTATCGCGCCGACCATTTGAAAACCACCGTCGAGCAAAGCCGGATGGAGATGATGTGAGGTCAAGTCAGCCGAAGCTGTTTCTTCCAATTCAATCCGTCCAAGCACCTCATGGACTCCCTTCCAGAGCTGTCGAATCGTCTGGAACGAATGACCATATTTAAGGCCCAGGTGTTGAAGTTTTTGATAATAGCTTTTCGGATCGATGGCTTCGTTACACCGCATCCGAATCGTTTCAAGATCAGTTCGTTCTTGAGTGTCCTGCGGTTTTTCGTTTAGATTGAGCAAGCTTCCAATGGCATGTAATTTCCAACTATCAACTGTTCCACTATTTGTGAGAGTAGAGCTATAAATTTGAAACTGCTTGGACGGTTGGTCGCTGGAACGAATGATCATTTGCACATTACGCGGTTCTCCATTCGAAAATGCCATCGGTTCTAAAATGGCTACATTTGATATCTGATAATTTTGTGTTCCAAATAGCTGCTGGGCAGCCGCCAAGGCCATATCTAAATATGCAGCCGCTGGAAAAATCGGCATCCCAAAAACGCGGTGATGGGCCAGCCATGTCAGATTGCTGAGACTCAGCCGAGATTCAAATACCGTATCCTTTAGGGCTGGGGAGCGCAAAAGCGAATGCAGCAATGGATGGATGATTGGGCCAGTGGATTGTATCGAAGCCGAACCCAGAATCGGTGCTTTGAGCGGCTTCGCTTCTTCAATCCAATAACGTTGGCGTTGAAATGGATATGTTGGCAATGATACTTTGGATCGCACATAATCAGCATCGAAGCTGTTCCAGTCAATAGCAGCTCCGGTCACAGCAAGTTGCGCCAGACTATCCAGCATCACCTGCCAATCGTTTTTGTTCTCTCGCAATGAAGGCAACCACTTGGCTGATGAATCGGGCAAGCAACGCCGTCCCATTCCCAGCAGGATGGGATTTGGGCCAATTTCAAGAAAAATGTCACATCTTTCATCAGCCAGTGCCTGCATCGCGGCTGCGAATTGCACCGTTTCCCGCAAATGCCGGCGCCAATACCGAGCGTCTGGAATCTCCCATGGACCGAGAATATGGCCATTGAGATTGGAAATCATTGGAACGCGCGGACTTTTATGTTGAATTTCCGAAGCAAATTGCTCAAATTCATCCAGAATCGGTTCCATCAGCGGAGAATGGAACGCGTGCGAGACCTTCAAATGGCGACTGTTAATCCCATCACCGGCTAACAATTCAACCACGGTCATCACAGCTTCACGCTCTCCTGAGATGACGATGTTCTCTGGCCCATTGATGGCAGCAATGGCCACTTTATCTTGATAGGGTTCAACGGTTTCTGCTATTCGCTCCTTCGAGGCGAAAATGACCGCCATCTCTCCGTTGCGCGGCAGCGATTGGATCAATCTCGCTCGCATAGCGACCAGCTTTAAGCCATCTTCCAGACTGAAAAATCCGGCCACACATGCCGCAACATATTCTCCAACGCTATGCCCATATACATAATCAGGTTCAATGCCCCAGGATCTCCAAAGCTGAGCCAGAGCATATTGCAGCGCAAATAGACTGATATGCGCATACTGCGTCTCATGAATCAGCGCTGCTTGCTGGTCATTCGTGGAGAATATCACCGAGAGCAGAGGAACTGGCAGATCGGATCTGAGAATTTCATCGCATTGATCCAACGCCTCTTTGAAAGTTGGTTGGGTCTGATACAACTCTCTCCCCATCCCCACATATTCTGATCCTTGACCTGTAAAAAGAAACGCGATCTTTGAGCGTCGTTCCGATCGGACCACTCCCCAATGAACGCCGATCTCCTCTTTCCCATCTGCAAATGCTGCAAGCCGATCGCAAAACTCCTCGATCGAATTCCCAACCACTGCCAATCGATGGGTAAACAGCGACCGACCAGTGTTCGCCGAGAAACAGGCATCACCGATATTGATACCAGGATGCTTTTGGAAATATCGCTGATAGCGCTTAGCTAACTCATTCAGCGCTGCTTCTGTTTTAGCAGATAACATGAGAATATGAACCGACCGCTCGGGCTGATCGATAGCGGCTTTGGGCTTCAAAGCTTCTTCGATGACAACATGGGCATTGGTCCCCCCAAAACCGAACGAGCTCACCCCAGCGATCCGTCGGCCCTCTCCAGCTTTCCAAAAAATCGGCTCAGTTGCGATCCGTAGCGGCGAATTGTCGATATCAAAATATGGATTGATGCGCTGAAAATGAAGCTGCTTGGGGATGAGTTCATTTTGTAGGGCAAGCACGACTTTAATGACCCCAGCGATCCCTGCTGCCGATTCGAGATGGCCGATATTGGCTTTGACACATCCGATAATACAAGGTTGATCTTTGGGCCGATGGCGATGAACCGCAGCCAAAGCCTCAAGTTCGATTGGATCGCCCAAGCTGGTACCAGTCCCATGGGCTTCAATATACCCCATTTGTTCAGGTTTGATATTTGCATTCGCGAGCGCCTGCAATATAACCGCCTGCTGCGCTCTGCCACTGGGCGCAGAAATCCCATTGGTCTTTCCATCATGGTTCACAGCCGATCCTCGGATCAACGCCAAAATTCGATCCCCATGAGCTAAAGCATCCGAGAGACGCTTTAAAATGATCACGCCGCATCCCTCTCCTCGGACGTAGCCATCAGCCGATGCATCGAAGCTTTTGCAACGGCCGTCGGGTGCTAACATCCGCGCATGTGAAAAAGAAATGTTCCGTTCGGGAGAGATAATTACATTGACGCCACCTGCAATCGCCAGGCTGGATTCTCCATTGCGAAGGCTTTGCACCGCCAAATGAATGGCCGAAAGCGACGAAGAACAAGCTGTGTCCAATGCAATGCTTGGCCCCTTTAGATCCAAAAGATATGAAAGTCGATTCGCGGCGATGCTGAAGGCATTACCAGTTCCAGTATAGGCATCAATCAGGGAATGATCGCGATACAATGAAGCCGTGTAATCATCATTGCTGATCCCGATAAATACGCCGGTATCGCTTCCGGCCAAGCGCTCTGGGATGATGCCGGCGTGTTCCAAAGCCTCCCAGGTCACTTCTAACAGCAAACGCTGCTGAGGATCCATTCGGCTCGCTTCTTGGGCCGAAATGCCGAAAAACTGCGGATCGAATTGATCGATTTGCTTCAAAAATCCGCCATCACGGATGACCATTTTTCCCGGCACGTCGGGATTCGAATCATAAAACGCGTCGCGATCCCAGCGATCTTCTGGCACAGCAGTAATGGCATCCCCTCCATCCACTAACAATTCCCAGAATTCTTCTGGATTATCGGCGCCAGGAAAGCGACAGGCCATTCCAATAATAGCGATGGGTTCTGTATCCATGGACTTGATGGTTTTCGGCTTCGCAGCACCTACATCCCCAGTTTCTTCTGCAGCCAAAAACATTGCCAGAGATTCGATCGTTGGATAATCCCAAACCAGTGTTGGCGACAGCTTTCGTCCCAACCACTCCTCCAGATCGCCCACCAATCCCACCGCTTGAGCTGAGTCCAACCCAAAGCTGACGAAGGGCTCTTGAATGCTAATTTCTGAAGCATTGATGCCAAGGTTTTCAGCAATTTTCGATACTAACCACGATTCGATGGCTGAGACTGTTGGACTTTTCAGTTTTGAGCTTGCTGGGACTATCTCTGATGAAGGCACAGGCTCAGGAGCATGCTCATGTTCAGCCACAATTGTCTCGACTGAGATATCGGTCTGCATAGGCCCAGAAGCCCGCCATTCAGCTACGACTTGAAGCTTTCCTTCCAAAAACTCATTTTTCGTGGCACGTCGCTGGATCTTCCCGCTCGAAGTTTTCGAGATGCTCCGCGGCTTGATCAACACAATAGCATACGCCTGCAATTCATGGGCTTCTGTGACACTGCGTCGGATTGCATGAATTACCGCTTCTGCGTTGAGCTTTTTCGGATTACGCACTTCCACTACGATGACCAGTCGTTCCTGGCCTTCAATTTCCACAGAAAACGCCGCACTACAGCCAGGTCTCAAATCAGGATGACAATTTTCGACGGTAAATTCAATGTCCTGAGGATAGTGGTTTCTGCCTCGGATAATGATCAAATCTTTGATACGACCGGTGATGAAAAGCTCACTGCCTTTCAAATACCCCATATCCCCGGTTCGAAGGAAATATCGACCTTCCTTCCCCTTAATTTGCGCTTTAAAAGTCTCCTCCGTCTCTTCAGGACGATTCCAATATCCCTTAGCGACACTTGTTCCAGAGACCCAGATCTCCCCGATTTCATTGGGCCGACATTCCTCGAGCGTCTCGGGATTCACAATCGCGATGATCTGATCGCCATAAGTATGGCCGCAGCCCACAGCTAATTGGCTATCGTTCTGGCCTGGCAAGCTCTCAACGAATCGATTGTTCTTCAGTTCAGATTTTTTGATGGTCACGATAACTGGCGGATCGGCACTGTTGCCACCTGAGACGAATAGAGTGGCTTCAGCCAAGCCGTAGCAAGGATAAAATGCCTCACGTCGAAAACCGCATGGGGCAAATGTATTGGTAAACCGATCGATGGTTTCTGGGCGAACTGGTTCAGCGCCGCTGAAAGCAACCTTCCAATGCCCCAATGAGAGTTTTTCTTTTTGCTCTGGGGTTATTTTTCTAGCACAAAGGTCATACGCGAAATTTGGGCCGCCACTGATCACCTGTGCGTTCTTGATGCGAGAAATCGCGTTGAGCCATCGCAACGGTCGTTGCAAAAAATCGATGGGTGACATGAGCGTACAAGGAAATCCCCCATAAAGTGGTTGCAAGACCCCTCCGATCAAGCCCATATCATGATAAATTGGCAGCCAAATAACTCCCTCGCAATCAGGTGTGAAAGCAAATCCCTCATAGATCAATGCTAAGTTGTATAACAAATTTTCATGGCTCAGCATCACGCCTCGGGGCATACCGGTTGATCCGGAAGTGTACTGAAGGAATGCCAGGGTATCCTTATTGATGTTTGGTTCTTTCCAATCCTCCGCCAGATCATTTTTTATATCCTCTGTGGATAACCATTGAAGTTCGCTCAGATCTTTGGCATTTAGAATTGCCGATCGTTGCGATAAGAATGTTCCGAGCGCACTGCCAAATTTTTTGAAGAAAGGTACCTTTTCAAGAGAATCGGTCACCTTAGAACCGATCCTCATGATTTTGATCATGGATAAGATCGAATCATTCGTCAATACCAAAGCTGCTTGCGCATCCCGCGCAATCGCTTGCAAACGCGGCAAGGTTCGATTCAATCGGGTCGGATCCGGCGGGTAGGCTGGAACGGCAGTAACCCCAGCGTACAAGCACCCGAAGAAAGCAGTAATATACTCGATCCCTGGAGGATAGATTAACAAAGCTCGCTCACCAGTAGCACCTATCGATTGAAGCCAGGCCCCCAGAGCTCTTGCGCGTCGGTCCAGGTCACCATAGGTCATCAAAATATCCTTCTCTTCCCCATCTTGCAGATACGTATAAGCCCGCTGATGCGCAAAATGGGTCGTTCGCCAACGCAACAATTCGACCAATGTCCTTGGTTCAAAATTCACCCCGCCAAAAACCTTTGAATGAATCGACATATTCACCCCTTCCTCAACTTTAAGCGAGATAATCTTCAGCTATGGAAGATTTATTCTGCGATATAGCTCATTCTTAGAACATCGTAATATTGACCATCAAAACAGCACTCCTGCCGCAAAATTCCTTCAACTTTAAACCCGAGTTCCTCATTCATTTTGATGGTCCGAATATTCATATCAATGGAATTCAAGTAGATCTTCTTCAACTTCATGCCCGCCACGCCATATTGCATCCAAAGTTTCAATGCTTCTTGTAAAAATCCTCTACCCCTATATTCTGGTACAGCAATCAGCCCTCGAAGCTCTGCTTTTCGCAGCAGCATATCATAACCCAAAAAACCAGCGACCCCAATAACAAAGTCCTCCTCGTTGTTCAGCGTGATCATCCCAAGAACATTAGTTTCATCAGTCAAAAATGTGCCAGCTTCAATTTTAGTAGCGGTCGGCCAATGAATTAAAAAATGTTGATGCTCTTGCATTGCCAACCACCTCTTTAGCGTCGGGATATCTTGATCTTTTATGAACGGACGGATTCGAACATTTTTGCCAATCAATGGAAAGTTGACTTCTACGTCCATTGAATAAACAACTGGAGCGCCCTTAGGTATGGAAGCCTGATAGCCATTCTTCATGGAAAGGTCCAGGAGAATATTGACAAATCTCAAATAATCCACCTGGCGAAACCCATATTGAGCTGTTTCGCGAAATAGGCTTCTCGCGACTGCCTCAATTGTGGCATTCGGGATCGATTCGCCGCTCACATTCATAAAAGGATCTCATTGATAAAAATTCGGGAGTAGTAGTCAAATAAGTGGATCAGCCATCCTGACGAAAACCAACCTATAATAGAACCATGATTAAGAAATTGCGTAAATATTGGAAGCAAAATGAATTTCATTTTTCATAAAACAAACAAAAAGCTTATCCAGCTCACTTTATTCTTCGCTCGCCCAATCGCTTGTTAGCACCGATAGAAAAATCTTTGAAAAAAGAATGCGGCAAATGTATCTACAAAGCATTATTTTGAAACCTGAAAATCTAAAATGAAAAGTATTATTCAAAAATTGCCGCACGAAACTCACGAAAGGAAACGAAAATTATTCTTTGAGATTACCTTCTTGTATTATTCCGTGTTTTTCGTAGGACAAAAATTTGTTGCTTGCCTCGCTTGAGTTCATTTTAGAATTTTAGGCGCAAATTGATCTGTATGAAAACTGATCTGAAGATGACTCATCCGCAAATTCGTCCTCAAGCAAGAAGCTGAGGGATAAAGAGCGCAGCACTGTAGGACCAATGAGGCGATTGCGTAGGGCTCCAAAACAAGTAAATTACCTATTCGTAATTCCAGAATACAATTTTATTTCGAAAGCTTTGGAAAAAAGCGTCAAAACACCAAATCGAAAATAATTGGGATTGATCTTGGGTCAAGCTTATTAGAAAAATTTGTCTTTCCAGATTCAGCAATCTTGAGCGATCGCTGGTAATTCTGGGCATAATTAATAAAAAAGAAGATGATTTAAGGCTCAAGAAAATGTTATTTTTTTTACGCGAATTTGATCAGTGGCAGGTATATTACCAGCAGAAAGCGAAAAAGCAAGCTCAGATAAAATGCCTGTGATTGATCAGCCTAACCACTGGATTCGCAATTGTTAACCGCGAAATTTTTGCAGATCGAAAATTCTGATATAAGGCAAGCATAAAACAATTGCCTTTTCGCTTCAGTTTTTGTATGATATGATGTCGATATTATTCATCGAGCACTGAACGAGGGGGACTTTATCATTTATCGTTATTTTAGAATTGAGCGCGTGCCAATGAGTTAACTCATTCAACTGCCTCTAATACATGCCATGAAACGATAATGCAGCCGAAATACCTATCGAGATGCGCCAATATGCATCACCCTTCTTGATGGCTGAGAAAAATTTAGTGCATCCCCCCTCTTTCCGATTGCGGGATAGCTTTAACAATTACCAACAACAATCATTCATTTCCAATCAGAAAAACAATCGAGTTAATGAATGCTAGTGATCAGATCTTTGGTCTCACAGCAATCTGGAAGCAGTTTATAATATCAATCGGTGCGAGCTGGCAGTGATGATTATGGCGGTAGGAAATCCAGGTATCATTTTGCGAGGTTAGCATCTGATCGGCATGCAACAAGTTTGAATCAAATAGCAAAAAACCTTGAATGAAGGAGGTGATGCGACAAAGAGCTATCAAGAATTGCTTAATCCTATAACTCACAGACAACAGAATTGGTCAATAATCGCAGATGGAGGACCAAGATGAACAAGAAAGTTCTTGTACTATTGCTCATGGTAATGGTAGTGGGAGTGTTTTCGGTCAAAGCTGCTGAAGACCCGAAAGGGCTGAAAGAATTGACCGAGAAGGCGGAAACTATCATAGTGGGCAAAGTGGATCGACAGACGTCACAGTGGGATGAAAATCATCAAATGATCTATACCACCGTGACGGTTAATGTCAAAGAATATTTGAAAGGTGAAGAGAACGTCAAAACCCAAGCGATCCGGCTTCCTGGGGGCAAGGTTGGTGATGTCCACCTCCGAGTGAGTGGAGTACCAAGCTTCGAAAATGGAGAAGAAGCATTGCTATTTCTCAATTCTTCCCCAGAAAATGGGAAAGAAAAAGTGATCACTGGGTGGAGCAAAGGTAAGGTTAAGCTGGACGGGAAAACAGAAGGGGTTGCGACCGTCGCCAAGATCAAACAAATTCTCGGAAAATCGGGCAATAAGCTCCAGATGCCAGAGCGGATTCAATTCCCGGAACCGAATTTGTTGGTCAATCGGGCAAAGAAATACAAACCATCCCAGGGGCATATCCCCAGCGACGAATCCGAAACAGAGGATGGCGACTGGGGATGGAAGTGCGTTTGGGGTGATAATTTTGAGCATGGCTTCCCAGGCACTGACTGGATCCTGGCTCGAAATGGCAATCCTGGCGTGCATAATGGCTATACCTGGGGTCTTACGGATGTCAACCCATATGACGGGAACTACGCGGTGTGGTGTGCTCAAACCAATATGTTTCCAGATAATCCAGACCTGCAAGCTGGGACGGATAACTATCCCAATAACACCTTTGCCTGGATGATCGCTGGACCGTTTGATTTGAGCGATGTTTATTCCGCGAAGCTGACCTTCAAAATTGATCAGACCGTTGAACCATTCCGCAATGTTCCACCAGCAGACAATAGCTATATTGGTCCGTTGGATCGCACTGGGGTTGGCTTTTCCATCGATGGCGTTTGGTTCCAGATCACAGAGCAACCCGAATATCAGTGGATTTACCATTCCACTGGTGGCTATATCCATTATGAGATCAATATTGAAAATGTGATTGGGCCATTGTGGGACAAAACTCAAGTCTGGGTCTGCTTTATTTTCATGAGTGACTACCAAATTACTGATAAAGGGACCTGGATTGATAATGTGAAAATTAAAAAGTATGTCCCCCAGGAAATGCATCCTGAAGTGATGTCAGTTGTGCCGCTGAAGCAATCGGCTGGTACTGGAAAGACGATCAAGATCCTAGGAAACAACTTTGGCGATTTCAATGACGGGAATCCCGACACCAAAGTAGAGTTCTTCGGTGGATTCTACTGGTGGGGAGACTCCATCTGGATTCCAGCGACCACTTTTAGTCATTGGAACAACACAAAGATCATCTGCGATGTTCCGGCTGGTGCGAGCAGTGGGAAATTGCGACTCAGACGACCCAAAGAGGGCGTCGCCTATCACAAATTTGATGTGTCGTTCGGCTATTGTGGTTCGAAATGGTATCCTGGCGTTGGGACCGCACTTGGCACGGATTACCCCATCATCCCGTTTAAGATTAACGCGCCACATGCTATTGCCTTCATGGACATCATCAACAGTGCGGAAACATGGAACGTCCAAGGCAATGCCATGGTGCATCTCCAGTTTGCTGGTCCTTCCAGCAAGGCGCATGCTGCGTTTGATGGCGAAAACACCGTGCTGTTTGATTATTATACTTTCCCTGGTTCGCCCAGCACGACCTACCTCTGGACCGATGGATCAGGACATATTCTCGAAGCAGACATCGTGCTGAACACCTTGTATGCGTGGGCTCATGATGCTGCCTCAGCCTCTTCCCCGGCGAGTATGGTTATCAGCAATTGGGCGACCCATGAGTTTGGCATTTTGCTGGGCCTCACCAATCTTTACGGTTGGAATGATCGGGAAAAAACGATGTTCGGTTTCACCTGCTGGGATCATGTCGAATCATACTTCCTGGATGAACACGCTGCTGATCTCCATCCTGAGGATATAGAAGGCCTAAAATGGATCTATAGCGACGCTTTCGATGTGGCTTTTACGGCCTATCCCAATGTCGGGGTGAGTCCGCTCAACGTCTCATTCACCAACAAGACCCGGAGCAAATATCCGATCGCAAGCTATCACTGGGAGTTTGGGAATGGTCAAACCAGCAGCCAACAAAATCCAACAGTCGTATTCACCGCTCCTGGTGATGCGAGCTTCGATGTCACGCTGACCGTTACCGATGTGAATGGCAATTCAAAATCTGCAACGGTCCCTGGGCTCATCAAACTGAACCAGCGGCTTGCAGCGGGCATTAATGCAGAGCCAACTGTGGGATTCGGACCGCTCACTGTTCGCTTCCAGAACCGAACAATTGGCGACGCTGAAACGTTCTTGTGGGATTTTGGCGACGGGACGACCAGCACCGAGCGGAACCCGGTTCATACTTATGCTGAACCTGGCATCTATTCCGTCTCGCTGACCTCTAGTGCTGGCGGCTTCAGCCATACCGAATCTGTTGCCGGCTTAATCGAAGTCTACGACGATATGGAACACTTGGGGCTCACCTATTTAAGCTTGGTGCAACATGATGGTGAGACCTGGCGCGGCGAAGAATGGGATAACGCCATCGACCAAACCACTTTCCACACCATTGGAACCGTAAATGTCAAAGGCGATCATCCCTGGGCAATATTCACTTTCGATGACGGCTTCGCCCGCACCATTCATAAGGTGAGATTGATGACCGACACCGGTTTGGAAGGAAAGCGCGATGACTGGGTGAAAGATTTCACCATCGCTGTTTCCATGGATGGAGAAAATTTCACTGATGTCGGCACGTTCCGAAAAACCGGAGGCGGCTGGGAAGATTTCTCTTTCGATCCAATCCAAGCGCTATTCGTGAAGCTCACCTGCGAAGCAGGCGCCCATCGCTGGCAGCAGATCGGTGAATTCGAAGTCTATGAGAAAGTGGAGTTGCCCGATATCTCCGGTTCATTTATCGTCGCCTCGGAAACCCATGTGGCCAACGGCTATGATCAGGCTGGCGTGAAAATTGTCCTCGCTGATGCCAATGGCAATCCAGTGAGTGGTCTTTCTCCATCCTATTTCAGGCTGATAGCCTCTGGTTCCAACAATTTTTACAACTTGGTGAGCGAGACCAATGAACCAGGCATTTATAAGGGGACTTTCTCATCCCTGACACCAGAAGACAAGGCCGTTTCGGTGCGGATCGGTGGTGTTCGCCTTGCCTCATCTTCCCTCCTTGCAAATGCGCCAGTGGTGGTCAAATTCCTCGAACCAGAATTGGTGAAAGAGAAATTGCTGTTCCATCAGGGTAGCGAAACTTGGCGCAATGAAGACTGGAGCAAAGCGATAGACGATGATCCTGAAACCCAGGTTGCTGCGAATAAATTTGATGGCTGCTATGGCATCTACAAATTAGCTGAACCAACGGCCGATCGTGGCATCATCAAAGTCCGCTTGCTGAGAGGAAATGGTAAAGGTTATCCGAAACAGTTGGTCACTGAATATCGGATCTCAACCTCGCTCGATGGTGTGAATTTTGTGGAGCTCTTCAAAAAGTACACCAATGCGGCTGATTGGGAAGAAACCCTATCGCTCCCAGTCGTTGCCAATTATATTAAAATCGAGCTCTTGGAATCCGAGGACCAATACCGAACCTTTGCCGAACTCGAAGTTTACTCCACACCGCTCATCAGCGCCAGTTTAGATGGATTATTCGGTTCTGGTTTCAAGGCAGGGGAAATTATTCCGAGCAGCTACGCCCTGCGGCAAAACTATCCTAACCCGTTTAATCCTGAAACCATGATCGTTTTTGATCTGCCAGAAGAAGCCAAGGTCACCCTTGATGTCTATAACCTCATGGGACAGTCAATCAAAACCCTGGTGAATGATAAAAAGGTCGCTGGCAGATATCAGATCCTATGGGATGGTTCTGATGATAAAGGTATGCCAGTAGCTAGCGGCATTTACTTCTATCAAATCAAGGCTATCGGCAAATCCAACACCTTCTCTAAGAAGATGAAGATGATGCTCGTCCGATAATTCTTAATTGATTTCATTAAAAAACCGAATGGGCTATTTTTCGCCCATTCGGTTTTTTTGTGCTCAGGATTGGTCTCATTATTCGAGATAATTTCAATGCGGAATAGAACGCTAAAAAATCGTCTCAGTAAACAGCTCTGGAAATCAATTCATCGAGAAGCTTTCGTAAAAGTTCATCACCAGTTTTTTGAAATTTAGCCAATTCATTTCGGCCTCGAAACCTTGGGCTTGATACCCAAAGCTCTATCGGCCTTCAATTTTGTTCGATCCGTTTTCAGCTAATCGCTTGGTTGATTGCAAATGAGGCGTTTTAAGCTCAATGCGTTTTGCACAGCCCATCCAAAAGCATCGTTATTATAGAATACATAAACGTCCTGACCATTGACCAGCCAATTTTTGATATTCATTGCCTCTTGTCGCAATTGCTGGGGGGAATAATTGGATGAGTATAGCCAGGAAGGACCATGGCGCCGGATATAAATAAAATCAGCCGTAACTGGTTCGGTGATAGTCAATCCAGGCCAATCAGCAAAACATAATGCGATGTTAGCCGAACGAAGAAGCTGATGCACCTGTGCCTGATGCCAACTGGGATTGCGAAATTCAAAGGCAATCTTGGGGTTTGCAATCAAATTCTGTCTTTTCCAATATTCAATAAATTCATTTAGCCGATCCAAATCCAAATTCCAATATGGTGGAAATTGAAACAATATTACCGCCAATTTTTCCCCTAAACCGCTCACGCTTTGCAAAAATTTTGTCACCGTATCCTGGGGTTGGCCCAGCTTTTTCATATGTGTGATGTAGCGGCTGGCTTTAACAACAAAATGAAACCTATCAGGAGAGACATCCCGCCATCGCTCGAATACCTCCCTTTTGGGGAGATGATAGAAAGTATTGTTAATTTCGACGCAGTCAAACACCGAGCAATAGAATGCAAACCACTCGGCCTGTTTAAGCCCTGCTGGATAAAAAACATCATTCCCCCAATGTCGATACTGCCAGCCACTGGTTCCGATATACGCTTTCCCCAAAGCCATCGCTATCTTTTTTTGATCATGATTCTATTAAATTGCCCAAAACGACAAGACGAGCAAAGGATTTCATTTGCCGAATCCACCCTGTGAATCGATTAAATTGCGATCGTTCCCATCCAAACTACAATTTTCTCCTGCTTAAAGATCTTTAAATTCATTCAGCGTACCTTGGAATAACCTTGATTGGTTTTCAATTGAGCCAAGCTCGAATTTTATCATTTTTAGCTGTCCTTGTCACTAAGTATCTCTTTCATGTTTCGATACTCAAGAACAGCCTCCACAGTTTCGTTAAGCAGCACACTCCATTGATCTTGAATTAAATTCATGTTGGATTCAACCATTTCAATTAATTCAGGATGACGTCGGATCTGCTCCAAAATGAGCTTTGGATCCGTCAAAGAATCTAATTTTAGTAAGCTGCGAATTAATGGGAACAGTCGATATTCCTCCAGCGCGGCATATTCAATAAAATCGTTGCCATAGAGCAATGAGAACCGCTTTAGCCCATTGATTAACTGATTGGGGGCAATATTGTAAATCATCCCAACCTGATTCACAATCTGCTCAAAATTGGAATGAAGGAAGCCCTCTGCTGCCCTTAGTAATTGGATCAATAGTGGTTTCTGATGTCGAATCACTAAGATATCAAACGCGCATTGCAAAATTCTTCGCTTTGGGAGATTCAAACGATCGTTCACAATGACATTTTGAGCTCTCTGTTCGATGAAACCATTTTTCGGATACCAGTGATAGCTGCCAGAGAAATCAACCCTTCCGAGAGTGGAGTAGTTATCGCACAAGATATGGAAGGCAGCACCCCATAAAAGATCTGATTGAAGATCATTTGCTTCAAGCAAGCGCAAATCATGAGCAATGGCCTGAAACCGAGATCTTCCCAAATGGGTCACAAAATCAGGAATCACATTCCCCAAAACCAATTCTCCGCGAGCCGAGGGAACTGGATGAAAATTAATTTTCTCATAAGCAAGATTCAAAAGATATGTATGCGTAAATGTCAGCATACTGGGAATATACAACATTTTTGGATATATGCAACAAAAAATAAGACCCTGAAATTTGCCAAATCGGCAAGCTCCAGGGTCTTTTCGAGGATAATTGGCTTATGATTTTCGAAGCTTATGTATCAGTTAAAGGCTGCTTGCGTATTTTTGTGCCTTCTGAAAATATTCGCTGTCTGGAAATTCGTTCATGAGCTGATCGAACATGGCTAAGGCAGTCTTTTTATCACCTAAAAGCATATAGCATCGTCCCATCATCAAAAGGGCATCGTCCTTTTTAAATGATTCTTGAAATTCAAGGACCTTACGAAAGGCATCAAGTGCTGACTGATATTCACCTTTTCCAAAATAGCTCTCGCCGATCCAATATTGACAATTGCTGCTCAAACGATGTTTGGGATTAGTCTCTAACAATGAACTGAATAAATAAATTGCGGCATCAAATTCTCGGGCATAATAGTGCTGGAGAGCTTTTTCATAGCTTGCGGCAAAATCGGATAAATCAGCCTCGAGAGAAGCAGACAATTCACCCCCACGATTTTTGAGATTTTTTTCCAACTCGGCGATTTTCTCCTTCCGAATGTTTAGCTGAACTTTCAGTTCCTCAATTTCCAGTTCCTTTTGTCGAATTGCATCATTAAGCTGGTCAATACGCGATTTTAATCTGATATATTCTTCCATGTTCATATTCGCGTTGGCCATTTCCCTGTAATTATCCAGGCCTTCAAGCAGCGAATTTAGCTCATCATCCGCTGAACTGTTTGAATCCTCTGCCGCTATTTCGTCCAATGCGCTATTGGTATTCGATGAGATACCCCCAATGCTGCTCGAAATTCCAAAAGGCGATAAATAGTAGGTAATTCCTGCTCGGAGATTTAGATATCCATCAGTCGCCCCGCCACTGTGATTGTTTAGATCATCCCCAGTAGTAAACCGATAGTCTAAGTACGAATCGAAAGCCAAATTCGGATTTATTTTAATCTCGAGGCCCCCTCCTATAAAAAATGAAGCATCAAAGTAGCCACCGAGGTAGCGCCCTGGCAAGGAACTTGAATTGGGTCCGTGGTAGGAGAAGTGAAACGCACCAAGCCCTAAATAGCCATATGGAGTAAAATTGCTTTCAGTGAGCAATTTAAATGCGCCTTTGAAATCGAGAGTGATGAGATCAGTGTGGAAGGTACCGCTATTATTAGCGGCAGTTCCGCTCAATATGCCATATCCGAATGCCAAATTGGCGAAAAAGCGGGGACTAAAATTATATTTAGCGTAGGTCTCAATTCCAAAATTAAATCCACTAGGTTCTTCACAATAAATTTTTTGAATGCCACTATTCAACCCCAACCCGAAGCGACCTGCGGTTAACATTTGCGCTTGTCCATTTCCATGAAATACCAAGCACAATGCAATCGAAATGATCGCCAAACGATATTGATGCATTTTCAGCCTCCAATTCCCCCCCACTTATTGCTAACATCCCTACCTGCTAATTTTGATCAATTGCTTTTAACAAAATTTAAAAGGATGACTTTGTCAAACAACTTGCTGTGACTTAGAATTTGGTCGCAATCATCCTGATCTGGCCACCATTTATCATTAGTCAAAAATAGATCGATGATGGCATTGGAATAAAGATTGCCCGATTCGATCAAAAATCCTATATATATTCAATTAAGTCCCTTGGGACAACTTTTTCAATAGTTATTTTTTTATCCGAGTAATTATTGTAGGCTTTAATAAGCTCATTCATCTTTTCTATGGTTTCTTTAACGACTTTTATTCTGTGTTGCTTATCACTATTTTCTTGATCAGATTTTAAATTTTTTCTTAATTCCAAAATTGTGTCGCCAATCCGCTCGAAGTAATAATTGCTCATTGAATGACTGATCAATTCATCAACTTTTTCTTTCACCTCTTTTTCTCGATTCGCCAAAAACTTCAATGTATTCTTTAAATGAAATAGGTTGAGATCTCTTATTAGCTTTTCATCCTTACCAAGGTAGATAAAAAGCGCAGGGTAGCGATTATAGAAATCAGTTTTCACGGCGATTGTCGTCAGTAAGTATTGCTCGATGATCACTCGCTCGTTAAAGGAAACCTCTCGATGGGAAGAATACTTTAAAGAGTTCGCTTCTTTCGAGTATTCGACTTTTACCAATAAATCAGAAAATGAAAAATAGAGCAGTTCTTTCATCCCTTGTTCCCTTATTGGTGTCCGCATCTATTCATAACTGAATATTCAATCAATTAAATACAAACATTATGCCAACTTATTTAATATATTTATAAAAATAAGATATTGATATGATAATATTTTGATTGTCAATTAGATATATAAATAAAAAGCCAACCAATTTAGAATGTATTAGATGAAGACACGCGTATCGAAGTGAACCAATTTTCTATTAACAATATATAGATAATCAAACTTAATAAACTATATTCAGAAATTAGTTGTTATTAATCACAATTAGTTTTGTGTTTTTTGGTCATAATAGACTTGGCTAAAGGAATACAATGGCATTTGATGATATTATTCAATCTCAAACCAAGTCATTTAACAAACTTCAATCGATTCAGATCGGTGCAAGGATCAAGCCTACGCATATACTTTTACAAAAATATTTAAAATAATTCTTGATTGATAATAGCTTGCAGGTAGATTTTTTTTCGGAAGGAGGACCGGATTTCTGAGAGGTATATCTTTTCAGAGAAGCTCTTTATCGGAGAAATTGGTATGGTTCCAGCAGCATCAAGATCTCCTGGACAATTTGGGAAACTGATTTATTGGTTGCGTCAATAATTATATCTGCTTTTTCATAACTAGGCTTGCGGATCAACATGAGCGATTTTATTCTGTCATAGATTTGATTGGGATCGGTCAGGACTCTTCCTCTGGAGTCAGGTCCAGCAATAAGTTGTCTTTTATCTGAGTATTCGATTCGTTTCCAAATTTCTTCTGGCGTTGTAGCTAACCAGATAGAAATACCTGAATTTTGGACCACTGACAAATTTTCAATGTCAATAAGGGTTCCACCTCCCAAAGCTATAACAGCATTATTTCGCTGGGACAATTCCATTAAAATTTGACTTTCAATTTCTCGGAAAAAAGCCGCCCCTTCATCTTTAAAAATCTGGGCGATTGGTTTGCCCAATCTTGTTTCTATTTCTACGTCAAGATCAAAAAAATCTCGGTGCAGTGCTTCAGCCAGGGCATAGCCCACGGTTGATTTACCGCTTGCCATAAAGCCGGTTAAATAGATCAGCGGCACAGGCTGCGAAGGCAAACTAAGTTCAACTTTATCGATCATTTCAGAATTTGATCCAAACGCTTTCTTTTCCAGGATGCTATTAATGACTTTTATTCTTCAGTTAAACTAGCGAACTTTTTGCTCTTTTTGGATGGAGCTTTTTTCTGTGGCTTATAGGGTTTTAATTTATATTTTTCTCGCAATTCTTCCACCCGTTTGCGCGTGATCGCAATCCGCTTTTCTAAATCTGTCGGGGCTAAATCTAAAAATCGATGGTAACTGAAGTAGGCCTTTCTGTATTGACCACTATTGTCTTGCGCTAAACCAAGGTTGAGCCAGGCCTCATGATAATCTGGATTGATCTTTATTGCTCGCTCGTAGCACTTCATTGCATCTTTAATTCTTCCTACTTTAGCTAAAACAACACCCAAATTATTCCAAGCGGTTAGCAGATCCGAATTCAATTTGATCGCCTTTTCGTATGCTCGAATGGCCTCGTTCGTTCGATCCAGTTTTGTTAAGATATTGCCTGCACGATGATGGGCATGGTAGTGCTCAGGATTCAATTTGATCACTTGTTCAAAACAGCGGAGAGCATCAACATCTTGACCAAGTTTTTGCAAACAAACTCCTTTATAATAATAGGCCTCATAGAGACGACTGTGAAGATCAATCGCTTTATTGTAATATTCAATAGCCTCCATCGGCTTATTCATCTTAAACAGAATATGAGCACAGCAGAGCCATGCTTCATATTCGTCGGGCGATATAGCGGCGGCAGCTTTGAATTTCATCAGCGCCTGATCATATTTCTTCATTTTTTCCAACGCTACGGCTTGGTTGAGCAAAGCCTCATAAAAATTGGGCCGGACCTCTGCCGCTTTTTCTGCCATCACATAGGCATCCTCAAACTGACCCAATTGCAATAGTATGCCACTTTGATTAAGCAAGCCAATTCCAGTTTGAACCCAATTCGTCGATAAATCGTATTTGTCGAGCGCCTCCTGGTAATCGCCCTTTTGATAAGCTTTATTTCCCAATCGAAACATCGCCAAAGCCTGCATTTGATCCTGCATGGAGATATTTTTCGCTTGCTCAATCTCTTCTCGCATCAGTTGCTCATCACCGATCAATTTGAAATGCCCGCTGTTATCTAATGCGTTCAAATAGCGACGCAGCCGCTTAGCCTCAAACTCGGTTATTTCTTCTTTGAATTCTCTAAAGGTATAAATGATATCCGTGATGAAGACTATCAAAACCGCGGCAAACAATATTATAATATTGATCGGATTCAGCATGTGATTCAAGTCAAGATAGAAAGTAATTCCTATAATGATCAATCCGATCGAATTAATTGGAATATATGGCCAGAATTTCAGCCTCAGACCGACAATTATCAACAACAGGAAAAAAATAAACAAGAGTCCATTGAGAATTGTGAAATACATATTCTGATCGCTCCAAAAAATAGGTTCCTGATCCCCTATGGCCGACCGCTTCTAATAGCCCTTGCTTTCTAGGGTGATAGCTTACCTTTTTCCTAATTTCCTGTAAGCTTTGAGTAATATAAACATTTTAAGAAGATTTGTCAAGCGATAATTCTGCAAATTAGCTAATCGTGTATTTTTTAGACCAAGAATGTTCAACAACTTTGTGACAATTTAAACTGATATCGAAGGTTTCATTCGGAAAATAGAATTTGGCTCTCTATTCGGATGTTCCCCTTGCTAAGGATCATTAATCCTAAATTGAAACACTGAGGTTCATCCATTAAATATCCAATGATTTTCAAGCTCAACGCCAATGGAACAATCATTTCTCTAATTATGCTTGATTTCTAAAAAACTGATGCGGATTCAAGGGAGGATGATTGAAAAGAGATCGAGAAATAACAACAGATCAGATAGAAGTTTGGGTTGCTTTGGTTTACAATGACACGAAAGCGCCCAAAAAGACTGTTTCGTAGCACCAAAATCCTGTAAGCAGTCCAATGATCGCGATTCAATCTGGATCACACGAGCCCCAAAGCCATCTTAATCAGCAGGGATAATTTGTTATTCATGTTGCGCTTTTGGTAGGTCTTTTGAAAATAGGGATAAAACTTCGCTCTCAGGTAAAGCAGAATCGGGCTATTTTTTCAAAGCACTAAAAACAATCGCTCCTCCGATCAGGATTAGTGCTATTGGCCAATAGTCAGAAATGAGCTCCCTCAAGTCAAAAAAGACTATATCCAGTCTTCGAAGGAAAATGACGGTGCCAATAAACACCAAAATTCCCCCAGGGATCACAAGTCCCCAATCCTTTGGATATAGTATAAAAACTGATAAGAAGCTCAATCCTAGGATGATCAAAATAATTGGCCAGACTTCTCGAGCATATTCATAGGGTACAATATCATAATTTCTCACCAAGAAGTAGCAGCCGAGCAGAAGAAGCAGTGTTCCAAGGAAGATACCTCCCCTTTCTCGTTTCATTAAAACCGTTTTATAGATCAGCAAAGCGAGAATAATTAGTAGAAGTGGATAGATCTCATCCCAGCCAATAGTATATGGTGTCAATTTGTTGACTAACAAAATCGCACCAATAATAATCAGAATCACTCCAGGTAATATTGAAGGTCTTTTCTTATTCATCATGTCTATCCTTCATTAGTGTTATCCATTATTCGGATTGATCGCTCTGAGCCTGTTTATTAGATGATCTTCTTGTCCTTCTGGGGTGTTGTTGTTCACTGTTCTCTTTTGGAACTGAGATCGGTACATTTATTGAAGTTGCGGATGGCGACGTGATTGGTGCTTCTGGTACAATAATCATCCAGGCGATATAGACGATAATTCCCAGCAGAATTCCAGTGGACAACGAGACCACAATCCATAAAATTCGCATTAGAGCTGGATCAATATTCAGATATTTCGCTAACCCGCCGCAGACGCCGGCAATGATTTTTTCATCGCGGGAGCGAAATAATTTTGTCGCTGAAATGGAAGGTTCAGTCCTACTTTTATCTATTTCGATATTGTCGGTTCGCTTAAGGACATAAAATAAATAGAATACTCCAAACAATATTAAAATAATGGGCCAGAATCGATCCCAATGAAAGAACCACGGCCTGAAAAAATGAAAATGAAATGGACGGAAATAATACCAGTCCCAACGATTTGATAAGAATAACAGTCCCAATAAAATAAATCCGATCCCGAGATATAAGGCAGCGCTTTGAGGTTTTCGATCTGCAAAATTCTGATTCGGATTATCTCTAATTACCACCAAAGCGATCAGATATAGCAAAATTCCCAACCAAAATCCGCTGAAAAATATGATGATGAGCCATAAGATTCGGACCAGAGTTGCATCAACCTCAAAATACTCGGCGATCCCCCCACAAACTCCAGCGACCAATCGATCGATCTTTGATCGATACAGCCGCTTTGGCTCACTTGCTTTCTTATTCTGTTCCATTATCTGTCCTTTCTGTAAAAAATAACTAAATAGAACTATATGAATAGCTACAAACAACCATTAGAATCGATGATTTAAATGCTCATTTTTGCATATGAACTCATTGGCTTGATCATCCAGACTTTGAAACAACTAAAAAGTCCACCTTTTTAACAAGGCGAAACAGCTGAACAAAGTTCCCAGTCACATTCTAATTGAAATCCAGATCAAAACTAATGCTTTTGATTGCTGGGACTATGTACGCGTGATCATTCTAAAAAGTTTATGATTTTTTACCAATCACTCATTTTTTCTCTGTTCGGCTTCGCCAGTCATTGGCACAAAACGGACTGGGAGCAGTGCTTGCTGCTGAATGCTTCCATCCGATTTTTTGGTGACGAGAACCAGCTCTTGATAGAGCTCACCGACGGGAATAACCATCCGACCACCTGGTTTTAATTGATCGATCAAGGGCTGAGGGATGTGCTCGGGCGCAGCGGTGACGATGATGGCATCGAATGGTGCCTGATCAGGTAAGCCGCTATAGCCATCCCCAATCACAACATGAACATTTTGATAGCCAAGCTTTTTCAGCAGCTCAGCCGCTCGATGTCCCAAAGAGGCAATAATTTCGATGGAATAAACCTGACCAACAATTTCAGCAAGGACCGCTGCCTGATACCCCGAACCGGTCCCAATTTCAAGGACTTTTTCGTTTCCTTTGAGCTGCAATGCTTCGGTCATAAACGCCACAATGTACGGTTGTGATATGGTCTGTCCTTCTCCAATGGGAAGTGGATAGTCCTGATAGGCCTGGCTTCTCAGATATTCAGGCACGAACAAATGGCGCGGAACTTTCAGCATTGCTTTTAATACCAGAGTGTCTTTGATGCCTCGATACTGAATTTGTTCTTTGACCATCTGGTAACGCTTGGTACTGAAAAAGTCCTGCTCAGTTTGGACCTGCTGCTGAGGCAAGGGGTTATCGCTGGATGGCCGACATAAACTGAGGAAGACACCAAAAATGAAAAAAATGTGGATTCTCTTCATCATGAGGCCTCCTCTCATTGAATTCAATAGATCTACTCGAAAACGGAAGAGCAGTCTGACTAAATTTGTTAATCCCAGCGGAGCTTGAGAATTCGGATGAAAGCAATTGCATGGTGCCACAATTCAATCAATCGACACTTTTTGTCCCATTAAAACTTCGATGTGAGCTTTAACGCTTCGGGCTAACGTATCGAGGTTATAGCCGCCTTCCAAAAGAGAAATGATACGCCCCTGACAAAATTGATCGGCCAAATCCATAATGATCTGAGTGAGTCTGCCGTAACCATCGTCAGTCAGGTGCATCCCAGCTAATGGGTCTTGATCATGCGCATCGAATCCGGCCGAAATGAGTATCGCATCAGGTTTGAACTTTTCTGCCGCGGGCACTAATTTTTCTTGAAAGGCTTGAATATAATCGCGATCTCCATGACAAGGAGCCAATGGGATGTTCAATGTAAAGCCCAATCCAGCACCTTTTCCTGTTTCATGCTGAAGTCCACTGCCAGGGTAATGGGGCCATTGATGAATGCTGAAATAAAACACGGTCGGATCTTCGTAAAAGGCATCCTGAGTTCCATTGCCATGGTGAACATCCCAATCGACGATAAGAATTTTTGTTAGATGATATTGTTGCTGTAAATATTTCGCTAAAATAGCAATGTTATTAAATAAGCAGAAGCCCATTGCGCGATCACTGGTTGCATGATGCCCCGGCGGCCGAACGGCACAAAATGCATTATCAATTTCATGGTTCATCATCGCATCGGCCGCAGCCATACCGCCACCGACTGCCAGCCGAGCGATCTCAAAAGAATCGGGACAGATTCCGGTATCGGCATCGAGATAGCGATAGCCATTTCGGCAAGCCTCTTCAACGGAGCGGATATAATCGCGCTCATGGATTTGAGCGATCCATTCGACGTCGGCTTGGTAAGGTGCAATTCGCCTGAGCCGTTGAATCAACCCCGTTCGTTTCAGATGGTTCATGATGCTTTGCAATCGTTCGGCACGCTCAGGATGTGTCTCTCCTGCATTATGTTTCAAATAATCCTGGTGAAATACCAAGCCCGTAGTTCGTGACACTGGTTCATTGGTTCTCATAATTGGCTCGCAATTGGTTTACAGCGATGTGACTTCGCCGGATCGGTTCTGGAATTCGATATTGAGTTATGGTTCGCAACACCCATTCGATTGCCTCGTCCAAAGTTATTTTATGCCCGGGAGATACAAACAACGGTTTGACATGATCGCGGGTGCGCAACACTGCACCAATGATTCTGTCTTGATCCTTTAATTCGGTCCAACTCCCTTGAATTTCCATTGGCGTTTCATATTTGCCGAACAGCCGTGTTTTTGCGCAGCCAATGGTTGGCCGATCAAGGATGATCCCCAAATGTGTCGCCAGCCCCATTTGTCGGGGATGGGCGATGCCCTGACCATCAAACATTATCAGGTCTGGCAATGAAGTTAACCGCTCCAGAGCTTTCAATAAAATCGGGGCTTCACGAAATGATAAATAACCCGGCACATAAGGGAACGACGTCACCCCTATCGCGTTGCATTGTTCGACGATCCGCATAGCTGGATACTCAAAGACCGTTACCGCCGCAAAACATCGCTCCAATTTTCGCGAATAAGAGACATCTGCACCAGCCACCAATTGGATTGACGCCGGAAGGCGTTGCAATTTGATCTTATTGCGCAATTCGTTTTGGATTTCGCGCGCTCGTTCAGGTGTGACGTTCCACTCATGTAGCTGACGGATTTTCATTTTCATGAGTCATGAGGGTCCCTGGGATTTATCTCCCTGGACGGTTCTGATGCTCGCTGCACCAGCAGATTTAGCACTTGCTGATGCGATGCGAAAGCGATATCATTGGGCAGTTGGTTCAATGGAAAAAAAACCACCTCACTCGCATCATCCCCAGGGGCAAGATTCCCATTCATGATTTTTGCCTGAAAAACGATGAGCACGACATGCACTCGAGGATCGTCGAAACCAGGAAACACGCCAAAAAGCTGATCCACTTGAATATCGAGATTGGTCTCTTCTTTAGTTTCCCGAATCGCTGTCTGTTCAGCAGTCTCATTGAATTCCATGAATCCTGCCGGTAGACACCACATATTTTTGCGCGGTTCATATTTCCGTTTCACTAGCAAAATGTTATTGTCATTCATTAGAATCACAGCGACCGCTGGAACTGGATTGATATAAAAAATAAAGCTGCAATTTTCGCATATCAGCCGTTGTGTTTTTTCATGGCTGATGTATTTGGTCGTAAGATGATGACCACACCTTGGGCAGAATTGATAATTATTGGGATTGGTTGAACTGGTCAATTTTCACTGCTCTCCTTGATGAATTGTTCAATCGCCGATACGACAGCCGCGACAACCCGCTCTTGAAAGGCAGAAGAAGCGATGAGGATTTCTTCCCAGGGATGGGTGATAAAACCAGGTTCAATTAAAACGGCCAGCATCTGTGCAGGTCGAACCATGGCCAAATTCTCATAAAATAGACCAAAGCTTCTTATACCTGTTCGTTTTGTCAGCGACTTTTGGATCAAATTGGCCAATCGATAGCTTTGGGGATGGTAATAATAGCAACTGATCCCATGGTTTCGGAATGGATTGACGCCATCTGGCAACGCATTGAAATGAAAACTTAATAGCAGATCAACATCATTCCAAATCGCGTACTGAATGCGCTCGGTAATTGAAGCGCCGAAATTTTCGCCGCGCGTCATTATCACAAATGCACCCTTCGTCTCTAAAGCGCGCTTCAGAGCTGCGCAATACCGATAGTTCATCTCTCGCTCTGTGAGCCCTGTGGGTCCAATGGCACCAGTATCAGGTCCGTGCCCGGGATCCAGGCAAATCGCCACCCCCTTGAGCGGCAGTTGTTCGGATCGCCCACGGCCCGGCCCAGTTCTGATATCAATGAACAGAGTTCCATTTTCATAAAAAAGCCGATATCCCCATAGCAACTTTTGGGTCAATTTAATCTTCAACTGCCACACGCCTTTGGCAGGCTGTTCCCAGCTCAGTTCTGTAACCGATTTTTCGTCCAATTCAAGTTGGATAAAATCTGTATTCGATGCAACACCATATAAAAAAACCGAGAGTCCCGAAGATTTTACATCCTGCTCTATCTTTATGGGCAATCGTTGATCTAGGCCGATTTTGACACGGGTGCATCGATCAAGTAGTTCTGTCTGGATGGTTGATATCATCGCTGGAGCCGTTATTCCAGTAGATTGGATGATATTGACATTCTCGGCCTTGACCCATGCGGTTTCGGCATCGGAGAATTTTATTCTCGAATAACTGCCGCGCCGACCAGTCACCATAGCGGAAGTTCCCTTCAAGAAAAATAATTGATCGCCTGGGCTCATTGTACTCCGCTCCACCGTCACATCGCGGATGAACTCCACCTGCTGCGGAATTTCTGGTCGATAAATAAATAGTTTACCATTCGCGCTGGCGCTGACAGCTTGACCATTTTTATCTTTTAATTCAAAGCGAATTTGCCTTGCAACCCCTGCGCCATTACTCGGGACCGTAAAACTCCCAACATAAATCCCTTTGACTTTGGCCATTTGAGGATGAATAATCTCTCCGAACAGTGGTTCGCCCCAGACGAAAGATTTTCGCGGAGGCAGTTCTTTCATTGGGACACCGGAGACCAAGCCCTCTACCGAGAAACTTGCCTGACATCCTGGTGTGCCTTTGAAAGCGAGCTTAAATTGTTCACCAGGTGGAAGCTCGCAATCGACCTGCGGAAACACATAACTGGTGTCTATTATCAATTCATTCGCAGAGGAGGTAACCAGATAATGCGGAATGCAAACGCGTCGAACCGCTCGCGCAGTATCGCTCCCCGAAATTGCCACACATTTAATTGTGAAATTGCCTGGCGTCACAGGAATGTATGCTAAAAAAGCACCATTGTGATAAAGTTCTGTTGGTATGCCGTTCACCCAAAATCGTGCTTCAGGTGACGAAACATTCCCGAACACAAAAGTGGATTCGGCCGCAATGACCTGACTACCCTCTTTTGGGTAAACAATTTCGATTTTGATCTCTGGTTTAACCTGACTGTTCAAGATCAATGCTAAAATCGGCACGAACAAAAATTCGATCCAAACGATCCTTATTCCCATTTTCGATACGAATATTGGTAGTTTTTAATAGTATGAGATACCATTCTTTCGGATGTCTGCAATCGCTGGGCAATATTTCAAATATTTGAACCATTCTTCTGCGAATTGAGATACGCTACACATTCAATGCCCGATTCAGAAGCTGCTCAGGCATCTACAAAAACCGCGAATCCAAAGTTCTGATCAAATCGGATCTGAAAATAGGTTATCTGCTCCGCACAATGGCAGCGATATGTTCCTCAATCACTTCTTTCGGACATTTCATAATAAAGTGTCGCAAGGCAAACATCAAAATAATTAGATCGTCGACATATCCCAGAAGCGGCAATAGCCAATCTGGAAGCAGATCTATGGGGGATACAATATAAAACAGAGCCACCAACAGAACAATTTTCGGGGACCATGGGACCCGGCTATCAAACATCAGCCGCCAATACAATCGGATGAGCTTTGGCAGATGAATTATGGCGCGAAAAAAATCTGTGGGGTTTTGTAGACCACGTTGAATGATGCGGCGAAATTCAATTGCCATAGTTCAATGCGACTTTTTCGAGGCATACACTTGATAAAATCAGCACGTCAAATGAAAGGCTCCCATCACGGAACGGCTCTCCAAGAGCTTGTCAAAGGTCTGGCAAGCCTGAGGCGTTTTTTGAGCTATCAGTTCGATTTGGCGTGAGTTTAACCATTTTTCTGTTTCGGGCAGAACCTTCATGAGCCCAAACTTGCCCGTGCCAACCACAACTATCTCCGGTTGAAATTGATCGACCGACCTCTGGATATCTGCAATGCACAGTTCATGTCCGCTGGCGCGCCACCAATCATGAATCACCTGATCTCGAAACACAATGACGTCGTGGTGGTATTGTGTTCCGTTGATGACAATTAAGCCGAACCGATATTGTTCAATCATCTTTTTACCACCTGAAATGGAATGCCATGCAAATTTTTGAAAACCTCACCAAAGCGAACGGCTTGGTCTTCGGTCTCGAACTCGCCAACCCGAACCAGGTAAAAAAGGCTATTATTGATGGTCTTGGTCTCGATTCGACAAGCATATCCCAATTGCGAAAAATGCTGTTGGAGCTTTTGAGCATTGGCACGTTCGGAAAAAGCGCCAATCTGAATAGAATACGGCTTTGTTTTGGAGGGCGGTGGGACCGAAGGTGGACTGAGCGCACCGTCCTCGGAGTTGGTCGCCTTAGAACTTCTCTTTACCATTTGATCCAGATCAGCTAGCGCTGCCTTGGCTTGATTTTTAAATGGCGACTTGGGATACTTTTTCACCAGCTCCTTAAGTTCTTGCTCAGCGGTGCTAAAATAACCACTCGCAATGAGACAACGTGCCGCCAGATACTTTGCTTCAGGGATCAATAGCGAATTGGGGAATTGCTCGACAAGATTATCTAAATACTGGCGTGCCACAACGTACGAGCCAGTCGTAAAGTAATATTGCGCCAGCCGCAATAGTGCATGATCAGTAAATTGGGATTGCGGATATTGATCGACCAAGCGCCGATAAAGTTCTGCAGCCCGATCGCCATCCTCTTCGATGTAAGCCTCTAAAAAAAGCGGGGCAGGGCTATTAGGGTATTTGTCTCGAACGCTGGCCAACCGGTTTCTTAATTCTTCCTTACTGTGATTTTGTAACCAAGCTATTATCTCGCGAGCATAATCTTGCGAATATGAGGAGCTCGAAAGCAAGCTCCACACGAGCATCAACATCGCGCCAAGCGATCGAAACAGCGTTTGACTCTTTTCCATTACATTTGGTCGATGAATGTGTTCCACTGATGACAATTCGGGCAATGCCATTTTGGTTCGCTCGAGGTGAATTTACAATTTTTGCACGTGAACAATTGTTCCTTTTCTGCCATTATTTCGTCAATTAGCTCGATTGCGTGCTGGAACGCCTCTTGCCTCCTACCAGTCTTAGCTAACAGCTTAGCCAAGTAGCGTTTTGCCTGTCGCGATTTTGGATTCCGATCGTTCGCTTCATAACATAAATTCAACGCCTTGTCGATCTCACCTTTTCGCTCATAAATATCAGCCAAAGCAAAACGGATCGGTTCGACGTCTGGGTTACGACTGAGTAATGATTCAAAAATATGCTCTGCTTCGCTGAACATCCCTTCGCGAAACAGAATTTCTTTGATTCGAGAGAACCCGAGATAAGAGAGTTGCGGTGCCACCGTACTGAATTTTTCCAGCTCAGCCAGGGCGTCTTCTGGTCGATTTTCGCGAATATAAGAATCACTCAGATACAAATAAGCCGGCGGGCATTTTTTGTCCAATTTGATCGCCTCTCGAAATTTGATCCGTCCATCTCGCTCCTTTCCCTCTTGGATCAATTTTAAACCGGCTTCCACTTTATATAACGCTAAAATTTGATTCGCTTTCTTGCCTCGAACTTTCTGGATTTTTTTCAGCGTTTCAAACGCCTTATCCCAATCCCCAGCTGCTTCGTACAGCTTCAGCAATAGCTCTTGTGCCCAAACTTCGTTATCAGTGAGTGCCAATAACTTCTGGCAGACCTGAATGGCTCGTTCATAATTCTTGTTGGCCTGATAATCTTTGATCAGGCTCTCTAAAATGTTGACCTTCTGCCCTTTCGTCAAAGTGGGTCGTAGAATCAAGCCGCGATGGATTTTGATCGCCCGATCCACCGAACCCTGGTCTCTCAAAATATCACCAATCTTAATATAAGCATCGACATTATTGGTATCGGCTCGCACTGCCTCGCGCAGCTTTTCCAGTGCCTTGCTCCTCTCTCCGAGGATGAGATAGTTCAATGCTGTGGTGTACACCACCGAGGTATCCACCGCTTGTTGAGGCGATTTCAACTTCAAATACACCAATACTGCGATGATGGCTAATGCAGCTCCCATGCCAAATAAGATGATCGTTATCATAGTTACGGTTCCCAATCTAATATGTTTGATCTGCCCAAGTTGTGATCTTATGCGCAATTACTGTCTAAACGCTACCAGCGTTCTACCCGATTTTCTTTTCAATTTGCTCCATCGCCTCGGCTTCCTCATCGATGGGAATATTGCGCAGCTCGTTAAGTTCTTTTTTCAGGGCAATATTTTCTTTGCTCACCTTTTTAACCGTCGCCTTCAATTCAATCACTTTGAAGATTGAACCAACCATCCAAATGAGGACCCCGACCGCAAATGAAATGAACATGACCACCCAGATGGGAATAGCCTCTTTTGTCTCCCAGAATAAAAATTGCAATTTATGAGCCTGCTTCAAAAAATCTACATTTTGAGTGATGAACAGAATGAGCATGAAGAGCACAATCACCCAAAAGAACCATTTAACGATCCACATAACATCCTCCAATTATTGAATTACTCAGCCAAGAAGGCACCTATCGTGAGGAGAGCCACTGGATTCAACCTTGGTTTCATTTCCTATTAATGAAGTTTTGAGGCGATTTACCACGTTCAGGCCGATAAAAGGATGATCATCGTTTGCGTAGTCAAGAATGGTCTCATCACTCCAACAGGCCTTTGATTCTCGTTTGTCGTTATCCTTTTAAAAGCGGTCTATTCCGAGATCAGCGCATTCCAGCAGATACGAATTCACCGAACAACGTTCGACCTTCTGCTGCCACGATTTTCACCTCAACCAAACGGCCGACCATCGTTTGGTCGCCCTGAAACACGACGATTTTATTGGTCTCGGTGCGACCCATATATTGAAACCGCTTGGATTTTCTGCTAGGCCCTTCTACCAAAATCTGGGCAAAGGTTCCAATCAATTTTTGGTTATTCTCCAGGGTAATGGCGTCCTGAAGCGCATTGAGTCGTTGTAATCGCCGGACCTTTTCCGCTTCGGAGACTGTTTCCTTCAATTGATAGGCAGCAGTCCCCTCCCGCGGCGAATATTTGAACACAAAAATCCCGTCAAAACGGGCCTGTTCCACCAGTTGGACCGTCAATTCAAAGTCCTGTTCCGTCTCACCCGGGAACCCCACAATGATGTCGGTGTACAAACCGACATTTGGGATTTTGGCCCGCAATGATTCAATCAAATTGACATATTGCTCTCGCGTATATTTCCGATTCATCAATTGCAAAACATGATCCGAACCCGACTGAACTGGCAAATGAAGATGATTACAGATTTTTGGGTGGTTCGCCATCGCATCGATCAATCGAGGCGAGAGGTCCTTTGGATGAGATGTGGCGAATCGCACCCGCTGAATACCGGGAACCTCTGCCACCATCCAAATTAGATCCGCAAAATCATGGTCACCATCATGATAAGAATTGACATTCTGCCCTAGCAGCGTTACCTCGACGAAGTTTTGTTGGACCAACTGCCGAACCTCTCGGACCACATCATTGGCAGCACGGCTTCGCTCCCGCCCTCTGACATAAGGCACAATGCAATAAGAACAAAAATTGTTGCAGCCGCGCATGATCGCTACCCAAGCACTCACTCCCGATGAGCGACTGGGGTACATTTCGCTGTAAATTTCATGATTATCGAATTCAGCCAGTTTAAATTGGTTATCACGAGAGCCATTGTTGAGTTTCTCCAGAATCTCTGGTAGGCTGCGATAATTATCCGGGCCAAGCACAAAGTTAATGAATGGCTTTTGATGCAACAGCTCATCTTGTAGGCGCATGGCCATACAGCCAAGAACGCCAATAATCATATCAGGACGTTGCCTTTTTAAGAAGCGAAGAGCGTCCAACCGGCCAAACACGCGATTTTCCGCGTGCTGCCGAACACTGCACGTATTCACCAGAATCAAATCTGACTCATTTAACGATCTCGCAGGCTGATAGCCTGCCCGATCCAAAATTCCAGCCACCAGCTCGGAATCATACTTATTCATCTGGCAGCCATAGGTTTCGATGTAATATTTTTTGATCTTTTCTTTCATTCTGACAAAATCAAAAATTCAGCCCCCACTGACACAACTTTAATCACCATTTCTTCAACTGCTATTCTCGCGAATAATCATCGAATTTTCCTCAATGCAGCAATTTAAAGCAAATCGCTGCTCTTGCCTTTATCGAGCATTTGAATTAAATTCGAAGGATGCATTTTTGATCAGGCTATAAATTATACTAATATTTTGATTAAATGTCAATGAATTTGTTTATCCATCGAATGAGCCAAATAGATCTATCATGAAATCCTGCAATAGTGGCTTGCCCAACTCTACCAATAGCCAGATAATCTGTTTCCTACTACAAAATGCGGAAACGCCAAACCCTTGGTCGATATATCAATTTTTGATCATCGGATAAAATTCATGTTCTCCCGATGGCATCTTTGCAAGGCCTTGTTCATGGTTTATGCAAAGAGGATTTTAAAGCTCAGAATCAAATATCTTCCTTCTGATTCAACTATTTCTCATGCGCAGCCACGATTAAGGGGCAAAAATTGATCATAGGAGACGTCCCACAACCCAATTTGCTTCAGCTTGAACAACTTCGACTTCGCTAAGCTGATTGAAAAACTCGGTCTGGATGGGTGTTGCCACCCTGGCATAATTATCGGTCCACCCAAACATCCATTCGCCTTTATTTTTCGTTTCCCAAAGCACCCTCAGCTTTTTCCCAATCAGCCCTTCGAGAAATTTTTGCTTTTTTATTTTCCCCAATTGACGAAGAGATTCGCTGCGCTGCTTAACCAACCGGGGATCAATCTGAGATTTAAGCTGGGCAGCCTGGGTCCCAGGTCGTGCCGAATAACTAAACACATGAAGATAGGTGAACGGCAAACGTTCAATGAAACGATAAGTATTTTGAAATTGCTGCTCGGTCTCTCCCGGAAATCCAACAATCACATCGGTACCCAGACCACAATCTGGAAACTGCTTAACGATCCGCTCGATGAGTCGCTCATAATCCTGGGAGGTATAGTCCCGATTCATATTGCTGAGGACATCATCATCTGCGCTCTGCAACGGGATATGGAAATGGTGGCAGATTTTTTCGGAACGACCGATCCATTCAATGAGCGCATCATCGATCTCACGAGGTTCCAAGGAGCTTAGGCGAATCCGCTTCAAGCCCTCGATGCGTTCGAGCTGTTGCAACAGGTGGAGTAGGTTGATCGGCGGAATAAGATCTTTGCCATAGCGACCGATATGCACCCCAGTGAGCACTATTTCCAAGTGGCCATGATTTACCAGCGCTTGCGCAGATTCGATGACCTTTTGCAACTCATCGCTGCGGCTTTTGCCCCGGGCCAATGGGACAGTGCAATAAGAACATCGGCTATCACACCCATCCTGGATCTTAAGAAACGCTCGTGTATGGTTAAAAAACTTCCCAGGGCTCGGCTTGATAAAGCGCTCGTTCTTGGAAATGGCATGGTAGGGTTTAGAAAGATCTAGTTGCTGGTTCAATAGCTCGACCAGTTCGAACTTCACATCACTTCCCAGAACAAAATCAACGCCGTCGATCGCTTGCAACTTCTCTGGCGCGAGTTGCGCAAAACATCCAACCACGGCAATCCGAGCTTGCGGCGATTGGTGCTTTGCCCGTCGGATTATCTGCCGACATTGATAATCGGTCTTGCTGGTAACCGTGCAGGTATTGATGACGCAAATGTCGACTGGTTCTCCAAATGGGACGATCCGATACCCAGCTTGCTCGAACTGTTCTGCCAGAATCGCAGTCTCAGCCTGATTCAATTTGCATCCTAGTGTATAAAAGCTCACTTTTTTCATGGTACTGGTATAAATGTCCTGTCGCTCAATTTGTTCCATTCTATCTTAATGGCTTTGCATCGATAGTAGATTCCCATTGGCTCAATTTTTCAGACCCAACTTATCATCTCGATCGGACATCATCAAAAATTATTGCTTGCTTTCCTCTCGATTTTAATTTATATTAACATCTTCATAAAAACAAGGAGAAAAACATGCGCCATCGTATTCGCGCGGCTGGCCTCATAATCGACGGCAATTCCATCCTATTGGTACACCATTGCAACGAGGCTCGTGGAGTTGAGCTCTGGATTCCGCCTGGAGGTGGACTAATCATAAGCGATCATTCGATTTTTGATACGGCAAGACGCGAAATTTTTGAGGAAACAGGACTCAGTGTTGAGGTCTCACGGATCGGCTATATCCGGGAGTTTCGAGATATTCAGAATCAAATTCATCATATCGAATTTTTCATGCCGGTCGATTCGTATTCTGGAAATCTTACCATTGCAAATGTCCCAGAAGGCGATGAAGATCATCCGCTCATCAAATCAGTGCAATGGATCCAACGAGCCGAATTACACCGCATTCCAGTTTATCCCGATTGGCTGGTCAGCGATTTCTTTTGGTGCGAGGCGTCTCAGAATTTCCCAATGACCCGCTACATTGAGTCGTCGATTGGCTCTAAAAAATTGTAGCAATCATTCTGTAACATCTTGGTTCACTTTCTCAGACAAATAGAGACCGCAAGGCTTTTTATCTTTTTGCCTGGATCGCAGGTTTCGGCTTAATTTTTGTGCAGAATGATGAATTCTTTGCTCGAGGAATAAATCGATGGGCCAGGTCATTCTAAAATCGGGCCGCGAAAAATCAATTATTCGTCATCACCCCTGGATTTTTTCTGGAGCGATAGAACGTGTCGAAAATGGTATCAATCTGGGCGAGACAGTTGACATCTTATCAGCGAATGGAGATTGGTTGGCTCGAGGCGCTTATTCACCCCATTCGCAAATCCGCGTGCGCATCTGGAGCTGGGATATCAACGAGCAGATCAATTCTGAATTTTTCTTCAATCGGTTGCAACGAGCCATCCGAATGCGAGCGAATTTGATCGATGAAAACCGCATCACAGCTTATCGACTTGCGAATTCTGAATCAGACGGTCTGCCAGGATTAATCGTCGATCGCTATGGGGACTTTTTGGTTTGCCAATTTCTTTCGGCAGGTGCTGAGTATTGGAAGAATGAAATCGTTGGCGCGCTACATCAGCTTTTCCCATATGCAAATATTTACAACCGCTCAGATGTGGAGGTAAGGCAGAAAGAGGGGCTGTCTCCCAACCGTGGCGTGCTTTGGGGGGATGCCCCACCAGAGTTGATAGAAATCCAAGAGGCGGATGTTCGCATGCAGGTTGACATTTTGAACGGGCATAAGACAGGCGCTTATTTGGATCAACGAGAAAACCGAATGTCAATCGCCCCTTTTTGTCAAGGAAAACACGTGCTGAATTGTTTTGCCTATACGGGAGGATTTGGGCTTTGGGCAATGCGCGGAGGTGCGAGGCATGTGATCAATATCGAATCCTCTCCCTATTTTATCCAGTTAGCCGAGCGAAATATCGTAGCCAATGGTTTTAACCCAAGTCAATTTGAACAAATTCCAAAAGATGTATTTCAGGTATTGCGTCAGTTTCGCGAGCTCAACCGCAAATTTGACATCATCGTCCTCGATCCCCCTAAGTTTGCTGAATCCGCCAACCAACTTTCAAAGGCCAGTCGCGGATATAAAGATATCAATTGGCTTGCGTTTCAATTATTAGATCCTGGCGGATTGCTTTTTACGTTTTCTTGTTCGGGCCATGTTTCTCTAGACTTATTTCAAAAAATCGTTGCTGACGCTGCTCTGGATGCTGGTCGTGAGGTGCAAATAATTCGATATCTGAATCAGTCAGCCGATCACCCGATTTCGCTGAATTTTCCTGAGGGGAGATATTTAAAAGGGATTGTTTGTCGGGTGATTTAATACACTTAGGAAACCCAGATCTTTTTCTACCCTCATTGTTCGCCCAAACCGCATCTTTTCAGATGATCTATTATGTTTCTCCACTAATATTAATTTGCATCTCTCTATCCACCTAATACAGACAACCCATTGGATAGCCTAATACACCCATGCATTGGTGTCTGATCACCCGTTGGGAATTTTTTTAAGGCTGCACTTTTATTTTTCACTATTTTTAATCTCCTTGCCTGCTCAGCCGATCCACTAGCGAATACACACACGGAATCACCAGCAACGTCAAAAATGTCGACGTCGTCAGACCGCCAATCACCACAGCGCCTAACGGCTGCAATGCTTCGCCGCCTTCGCCCAGACCCAATGCGATAGGGATCATGCCAAAAATGGTCGTCAGCGAGGTGATCAGGATCGGCCGCAAGCGGAGCGTTCCCGCCTCGATGATCGCCTCGTCTTTGCTCATGCCTTTGGCTCGCAATTGCAGAATAAAATCGATCAGCAAAATACCGTTGTTCACCACAATTCCCACCAGCATGATCGATCCCAACAGCGCATTCATGCTCAGCGCCGCACCGAAGATGAACAGCCCCAGAAACACGCCGATCAGCGCCAGCGGGATGGTCATGGCGATGGTGAACGGATGCAGGAACGAATTGAACTGCGTGCCCATCACCACATAGACCAGAAAGATGGCGATGACCAATGCCGTCAACAGGCTTTTGAACGAGTCGGCGATGGCTCTGGATTGACCGCCGTAGGTAATGAAATAATCAGATGGCAGGTTCAGCGAGGCAAGTTTGTTTCGCACCTCGGCCACCACCTGGCGCTGGTTCCTGCCTGCCACATCGGCTTTGATCTCGATCACCCGCTGCTGATCGAACCGTTTGATCTCGCTGGGCGCCCGCTCCAGCGACACCTCGGCTACGGCTCGCAATGGCACAATGCTGCCCTTCATGGTGGTCAGCGGCAAATCCAGCAGCTCGTTGACATCTTTGATCTTGCTGGCGTCAGCCGAAACCGTGATATCATACTCTTTGCCAAAACTGCTCAATCGAGTGGCCGCTGAGCCCAGCACGGCCAGCCGCACCGCTCCCGCAATCTGGCTATTGGATAAACCCAGATCGGCAGCTTTGAGTCGGTTGATCCGAATACTAAATTCCGATAGCCCCTCGGCCAGCGAGCTGGTGAGGTTCACCACGCCAGGCACTTCTTTGACGATATTGGTGGCCCTGGCGCCGATCTCCTCCAGCACTGCCAGATCATCGCCCGCAATGCGAACATTGACAGGCATTTGTTTCATGCCCTCGGTCACTTCGATCTGTCGCACCACCACTTTGGTACCGACCAGCGAACTGTAGCGGTTGCGAATGTCCTCCATAATGGATTGAATCTGGGGCACAAATTGTGGTTTCAAATTGACGGTGATCGCTGCAAAATTCGATTTCAAATCGCCACGGGCCGAAGCCACCCCGATGACCGAATACACCTGATCGACCTCGGTTCGCTGGAGGATTTCCGATTCCACTTTCTGGGAAATAGCGTCAGTGAATTCCAGCCTGGTCCCCTCTGCCAGCGTCAATTCCACCCGAAATTCGCCCTGATTAATGGATGGCAGCAGTTCGACGTCCAGCAATCTCGGAAAAATGGCGATGCTTAATACCAAAACCAGAACGGCCAAGAATATCGTCAGCAGCCGATGGCCCAAGGCCCAGCGCAATGAGGCTCGATAGGTCTGCGTTAATCGCTCGAAGAAATTTTGCCAGGCCCGCACCACAAAGCCCAGCCGAGAGGTGCCCAGCTCGATTTTCATCAGCCGAAAGCTGAGCAATGGCACAATAGTTAAAGCAACAATGACCGAAATGGACAAAGCAAAAACAATAGTCAGCGCCAACTCGCCTAACAGCACGGCAAACAATCCCACCAGAAACGCCAGTGGGAAAAATACCACCACTGAGGTCAACGTCGAAGAAGTGATGGCCGATGCCACTTCGCTGGTGGCATTGACCACCGTAGTGAACCGATCCTCCCCTCGCCGTTCTCGCAAATTGCGAAAGATATTTTCGATCACCACCACCGAAGCGTCCACAATCATGCCCACGCCCAGCGCCAAACCGCCCAGGGAAATGGTGTTGATCGTCAATCCGAACCAGTCGATCAAAAAGAATGTAGCGATGATCGAAATGGGAATGGAGAGCATGATGATCAACGTATTCCGAAAACTGCCGAGGAAGATGAGCAACACGATCGAAGCAAGTAACGCCCCAATCGCCGCATTATTCAGCACGTTTTGAATGGATTTTTTGATGAACAACGACTGATCTCGAATGATCGTCACCTGAATGTCCTGCGGCAGGATTTTTTTGATGGTCTTCAGCTCCTCCTTCACCTCATCGCACATGGCCACGGTATTGCCGCCGCTCTTTTCTCGGATGGCCAGACCGATCAGCAATTTGCCGTTCAATCGAGTGACAGAAAGCTGCTCTTTATTTTCCAAAGTCACCTGGGCGATGTCTTTCAAATAGATCAGGACGCCGTTATTGGCGGCCACGATGATATTCTCAATGTCCTCCACCTCGCTGAACTTGCCAACGATGCGGATGAAATAGTTGCGCAGCTCGCTCTGGATTTTGCCTGCAGGCACATTCAGATTTTCGCTGGCCAGGGCGGCAGTCACCTGCCCCAGAGTCAATCCGTACGCATAGAGCCGATCGGGATCGACTTTGACCGCCACCTGCTGTTCGTAGCCGCCAAAGGTCTGCACCGTGGCCACATTTTCCAGTCGCAAGAAGCGGTTTTTCAGTTTCGTCTCTACATAATCCCGCACCTCGTTCAGATCCCGCTGATCCGAGTTAAATCCCAATTCGATCCCTGGCGGCAGAAAATCCTGAACTTGTAAAACTCGTGGCTCCAGCGCTTCCCGTGGGAAACGGCTGCGGGCTTTGTTGGTTCGCTCCTGCACCTTCAGCTTGGCATCATCAAAATCGATGCCCCAGCCGAAGCGCACCAGCACCTGGCACATCCCTTCCATGCAGGTCGTTTCCAGCTCCTCCACGCCATCGATGGTGCTCAGCTCCTCCTCCAGCGGCTTGGCGATCTGCTCCTCCACCTCCAGCGGCGCCACACCAGGATACGGCGCAATGATAATGAGCGATGGCGCCACAAACTCAGGCCAGAAAGACACAGGTATATTCGGAATGGATAATAATCCAATGACCACCACACTCAAGGTGATCAATATCGTTCCTACTCGTCGTTTGATACTTAGCTCAGCTATCTTCATCTATGTCCCTATCAATAAAATTCAGTTTTAATTTGAAAGCAAATAGCATGGTGCATGGCACATGGCGCTTGAAATTTAGAACATGGGTGCTTTTTGTCGTCCCCCCCTTTGAAGCGACCGAAGGAAGTGTCCGCCAGTTGGCGGATAATGGGTCAGGGGGGGATGTTAACTGATTCCAAATTGAACAACAAATAACCCTAAAACCAATTTGCTTTCAATCTCGATTCTCCATGCCATTTACCCCATGCGCCATGCTCCAAGCCCCATGCCCCATGCTCTATGCAACTCATTCCCCTTCGATTCGCACTTCCGTCCCATCCTCCAGCAAGTTCTGCCCCAATACCACGACCTGATCCCCAGCCTTCAAATCCCCCTGCACTTCGATCAAGTCGTTCACCATCGCTCCCGTCTGCACCCGCACCTGCTTTGCCTTGCCATCATCGATGCGGAACACATAGCGATTGGCGCCCGTGCGGACGATCGCATCCAGCGGCACCACCAGCCCCGTATGGTCGCCAAGTTTGACGTAGCAGCGGGCAAACATGCCAGGCTTAAGCTTCAAATTTGGGTTGTCGATGGAAATTTTCACCGTGGCCATGCGGGACAGCCGATCGAGCACAGGATCGATCTCAGCGATTTTGCCCACCAGTCGCTCGTTCGGATAGGCATCCAGCTCCACCGAAACCGTCTCGCCAATTCTGATCTGGCGGAGATTGGCTTCGGAAACTTTGCCATTCATATAAATTGGCCGCAAGCCACTAATGGTATAAGCTGGCTTTTGTACCGAGACCCGACTGCCGATCTCCACCTGATCGCTGGTGATCACCCCGCTGTTTGTCGCTTCGATCCGCACCCTGGCGAACTCCATGCCTGGCACATCCTGCTGCACCTCAGCAAGCACCTGGTCTTTGCGAACGAAATTTCCTAGAGAGACCGACTCCGAAACTACGATGCCATTGGCTCGTGGAAAAACCTCCACTTGAAACGTCGGCGCCAACTCCCCTGTGATCTTGATCTGCTCCGCAATCAGCATCTCTTGAACCTTTGCCGCCCGCACGGCAACCACCGCTGCTTCGGGCTTGGCCGTGCTCATCGAGTCCTGCTTTTTCCCACAATTTAGAATGAATAACGTAGTGAATATCATTAAAAAGATTTTTCGCATTTTGTTTCTCCTGCAAAAGATTTTATTGTCTACCTGGTATTGGATATTGGTTATCAGACAACGGATATTCGGAATCAGCATCTAATTTATCAGGTAAAGAATTTGAGTTTACTCTTTACATAAAAATCGGAATGTCATGCCTGCGAAGGCAGGCACCCCATACCTAATCTTATTCTACCCAAAGATTCCTGCATCCGCAGGAATGACAAGCCACAGAATGTCATGCCTGCACATGCAGGCATCCCATGCCTAATGTGATTCTACCCAAAGATTCCTGCATCCGCAGGAATGACAAAGTATAGAATGTCATGCCTGCGCATGCAGGCATCCCATGCCTAATGTGATTCTACCCAAAGATTCCTGCATCCGCAGGAATGACAAGCCACAGAATGTCATGCCTGCGCTTGCAGGCACCCCATGCCTAATCTTATTCTACCCAAAGATTCCTGCATCCGCAGGAATGACAAAGAATAGAATGTCATGCCTGCACATGCAGGCACCCCATGCCTAACGTGATTCTACCCAAAGATTCCTGCATCCGCAGGAATGACAAAGAATAGAATGTCATGCCTGCGAAAGCAGGCACCCCATGCCTAACGTGATTCTACCCAAAGATTCCTGCATCCGCAGGAGTGACCTCTATTCATATCCCTTTAATGCAAAAAGAACCCGTCAACTTCTCCCATCAACTACCCACTGCAACTGATAACTGATCACTGATTACTGGCAACTGATCACTGATCACTGGCAACTGATCACTGACCAACTGATCACTGCACCGCAAACCACCCAAAATCCTCCATTGCCCGACACAGCTCCAATTTGGTCATCACATGATTAAAAATGGCCTGGGTTCGGAGCAACTCGCTCTGGGACAGCGTATGCTGGGCATCCAGCACCTCGATCGAGGAGATCAGGCCATCCCGATACTGCTGTTCCGCTACCTGCAGCGCCTGTTTCGCCAGGACGATGTTCTCCTCCTGCGTCTTGATCTTATCCTCGGCCTGACGCAGCGCAATGATCGCCTGTCGCACCTGCAAGCGAATCAGATCTTCGATCTCCTGCTCCTGCAATTTGATCTGTTGCTGCTGCAATTCCGCCTGCTGCACCTTATGGGACGTGGCAAAACCATCGAACAACGGCACCGCCAACTGGACACCCACATTGTAGTTATCCACAAATTTATCTGGGTTCAGCGGATCAAATCCATTGACTACATTGTAGCCCGAGAATAAAAACAGATTGGGCTTGTTTCCGCTTTTGGCCAATGCAATCTGACTCTGACTCATCTGCTGCTGCAACCGAATCGCTTGAATATCCGAACGCACCGAGGTCGCTTTGCTAATAATTTCAGCCTCATCCAATCGGACAGGTTTGAATTCAAATTTACCAGCCACCGCCACCTGATCACTGTCCCTGCCAATTACTTTTGCCAGGAACATCTTGCTTTTTTCGAGATTCGCTAACGCCTCGCTATGGGCACTCTGCGCATTCTTCAATTCCACCTCGGCCCGCAGCAGTTCCAATCGGGGCACAATTCCCGCCTGAAAGCGATCCTGAGCGGTTTTCAGATGCCGTTCCGCCCGCTGCACGCTCTCCTGACGCAGTCGCACCACCTCTTCGTTGAGCAGCACGGCATAGAACGCCCGCAGCACCTGCTCGGTCAGCTCGACCTTCTTTTGTCGCCGCTGCACCTCAGCCAACGAGCGCCCCACCTGCGACATCTCGATGGTGCTGTTGATACGTCCCCAGGTGACTATTGGCAGTTGCAGCTTCACATCCACATTCACCCGATTCGGCGTGCCGAATTGAAATGTCCGACTCACCCCGCCCATCGGGATCGTGAACGAAGTAATCTTGCCGATCCGAGTGTAGAGCCCACTCAACCCAATGCTGGGCCAGAGCTGCGCCTTTGCTTCCGCCACCTGCTCGACCGCAACTTCTGCCCCCAAATCTGCCACCTGGAGCATCCGACTGTTCTTAAACGCCAATTGCAGACAGTCCTCCAAAGTCAAAGCATCCTGGCCGAATCCTGGTCGAACCAGCAACCCAATGCTAATTATGATCGATGAAATTTTGATCCAGTTTCTAATCATTCTTCTCATTCCTATGTTTGAAAAATCTCCAATGATCAATTTCCAAATCACAAACAAATCTCAAAATCAAAACTTCAAATTCAAAATATCTCTCAGATCCATGCTTTTGGTCATTGGTTTTTGAGATTTGTTTGAATTTTGGTATTTGCCTTTTGGGATTTAATTTTTTAGGTTGATAATTCTAAAGCTCCACTTCAGTGCTTTGCGCAATTTTTTCTTTTCATCGTCAAACAATCATTCATCATTTATAAAAATCATCAGCGCTCGTTTTATCATCCGTGGGAACTATCATCCGTTGGGAAAAATCAGTTTTTAACAGGACGATGGATGATCTTCAGGATCGTCTCCAACGCCTCCACCAATTCGATCTGCTCATCTTCAGTCAGCGGCTCCAGCACCTTTCGATAGCAATCGTTCATCACATCCCTTCGTCGCTCCAGGATCTTCTCCGCCCTTTTCGATAATTTGAACACTGTAATCCGCCGATCATTGGGATCCTTTTCCCGCAGCAATAGATTTTGTTGCACCAGCCGCTCCACCATCTCGCTGGCTGTGCTCTGGGCAATATGCAACTGCTGCTGCAGATCATGGATCGACATCGCTCCCCGATGCTTCACCAGCATCAGCACCCGATATTGCGCCAGCGAAAAATCCGCCCCTCGGGACGCCTCACTGGCCAGATTGTGAAAAAAATGCATCATCGGGATGAACGCATTGGAAAAGCGCTCCAGCATCTCATCGAATTTCGATTCCATCAGCTCTCCATAAAAAAAATCGCTTTCCGATATATCGGAAAGCGATATAATAATAAAAAATGGGGAAAATGTCAAGGATTTTTTTTTGACAGGATTGGAAAATGGGATTTTCTGATTGAAGAGCTATGCGATGTTTTCATCTATTCGTTATTTTTTTCCAACGGATCGAAACAACCCAACGGATGCAAAATTGACAGCAAAATATCCGTTGGCTTCAACTATCCGTTGGGCCAACAATAAAATGTCAAATCATCTCCCAACTGATAGATGAATCCAACTGATAAAAACCCTAAAAAAATCCGCTGGCTTCATCTATCCGTTGGGGGGATCCATTTTCATCCAATTTTGAAGATCAATCTTAAATTTCATTTTGCTCCACTATTCAGTGCCCGCAAGCCGTTGAACACGACCATCAAGCTCGCTCCCATATCGGCAAACACGGCCATCCAGAGCGTAGCCAGGCCAGGGATGGCCAGCGCCACAAAAATCGCCTTCAGAAATAGCGCCGTGAAAATATTCTGCTTGATAATGCGCCCTGTTTTTCTGCTCAGCGCTTTGAGATAGGCCAGCTTGCCCAGATCATCCTTCATCAACACGATATCGGCGGTCTCCAGAGCGGTATCCGTGCCCGAGCCACCCATGGAAATGCCCATCGTGGCCATAGCCAACGCTGGCGCATCGTTGATGCCATCGCCCACCATGGCCACCTCACCATATTGCGATTGCAATTTTTTGATCGCCGCCACTTTATCCTCGGGCAACAGCTCGGCAAGGAACTCATCGATCCCCACCTCCTGGGCGATGGCTTCAGCGGTCTGAAAATTATCGCCTGTCAGCATGATGGTCCGATGGATCCCCGACTGGCGCAACGCCTGAATGGCCTGGTCGGTCCCAGGTCGCAGCGCATCGGCGATGGCGATGATCCCTAACACCATTTCCTCTTTGCCCAAAATAATAGCCGAAAAATTCTTGCGCTCCAGTCGTTCCAGATGTTCATGGATCTCAGCTTCGCACCAACCGTTTTCCTCGAATAGTCGATGGTTGCCAATCAAATAGGTCGTGCCAGCGATGGAGGCTCGCACGCCTTTGCCCGTCAGCGACTCGAACTTCTCGATCGGCCGAAAAGCGATTCCTTTTGACTGTGCATACTCCACAATGGCCTCTGCCAGTGGATGCTCGGAGCGGGACTCCAGCGAAGCAGCGATGGTCAAAATCTCATGCTCGGAAAAATTGTTGATGGGAATGATCGCCTGCACCCGTGGCTGTCCCAGCGTCAGCGTGCCTGTCTTGTCGAACGCCAGCGCTTTGAGACGACTGAAATTTTCCAGATAGGCGCCACCCTTGATGAGAATGCCGTTGCGGGCAGCATTGGTCAGGCCGCTCACGATGGTCACGGGCGTGGAGATGACCAGGGCACAGGGACAGGAGATGACCAGCAACACCAGCGCTCGATAGAACCATTCCGTGAACGTCCCATGGAACACGACTGGTGGGACAATCGCCAGCAGCACGGCCAGCGCCACCACCGCAGGGGTGTAATATCTGGCAAACCGCTCCACAAAACTCTGGGTTGGCGCTTTTTTCGCCTGGGCTTGCTCCACGAGATGGATGATCCTCGAGAGCGTCGAATCTGCAAACTTTTTGGTGACGCTCACCTCCAGCGTTCCCTTCTCATTGATCGAACCCGCAAAAACCTCGTCATCGATCGATTTGGCCACAGGCAGGCTTTCGCCAGTGATGGGCGATTGGTTGACGAATGAAGCGCCCGCAACGACCCTGCCATCCATGGGGATGCGTTCGCCAGGCTTGATGATGATAATTTGCCCGATATCGACCTGATCGACAGGAACTAACTTTGCTCCTGATTCATCTTTGACGAGAGCGACATTGGGTGCTAGCGCCATCAGCGATTGGATCGACTTTCGAGCACGGTCGAGGGAATAGGATTCCAGCAATTGGGCCAGCGCAAACAGGAAGATCACCATGGCCGCCTCGGACCATTCGCCGATGATCATGGCGCCGATTACAGCGATGGACATGAGAAAATTCATGCCCAGCGTCAAATGCTTGGCTTCAGCCCAGCCTTTTTTGAAAATATGAAACCCACCAGCAATGACGGCAATGAATAAAATTGGAATAGCGATCCGATTATCGATCTGAAGGTAGCGCAGGATTCCCCCCAGCACGGCGAACACGCCTGAGATCACGGTGAGGATCAGCATTTTATGGCGCTGCCAGAATGAGGGCTTGGCTTTTTGGCTCACCCGCTCCGCCAGTTCCGAGCGAAAACCCAATTCTTCCAGAGCCCGCTGGATATCACTGATGGGACAGCGATGCTCCACGATCAATTGGTTCGCCACTAGATTGAATTGGATGGTCTCAACGCCTGGCATTTTTTTCAAACGAGCTTCGATGGGGCGTGATTCATCGGGACAGTCCATACCTGAGACGATCAGTGTGGTTCGTTGCAGCGGGTTCGCCTCAGTGACGGAATAGCCGAGTTCGCTCACGGTTTTTTGGATCGACTCGACATCCACTGGCGCATCCAGGGATTCGACTTCTAATCGAGCCTGAATAAAGTCAACCTTTGCCAGCTTGACACCAGGTAGCCGCCCCACTTGCTTTTCGATTTTTAAAGCACAGTCGGCACAATCCATGCCGTTAATTTTAAACTGTAAGATTTTGTCCTGAGACATTCAATTCCTCTGCGATCCTATGTTCTACATAAATTTCAAATCTAAAAAATCAAAGTTGATCCATGAATCTTTTAATTTCTTCTGCGACCTTTCATTTCTGTGGCATTCCAGTTCTGGGGGAGAAAATATACCTCCCACAGAATTGATATCCCATAGAAATGAAAAGAATTTTTTCTGCACGCAGAATTGAAAGCACACAGAAATCTTTTCAAGTCTCTTTTCTGCAACCTTTCATTTCTGTGGCCAAAGAAACAAATCATTCTGGGAAGATTTTTGTTTCAACTTATTGCTACCAACTTTTACAGCGCTATCCGCGAAACGAATGAGCAGTCTACATTGAACAAAAGTCCTTTAGTTGACATCAACCACAAAAACTTCGATTCGTATGACGAAATGCTATTCGCGCAAAACTTTTCCTTCCATGCGATAGATTCATTGAATCAAACTTCATTCTCTATCGTCCGAGTCACCCCATCCACTCAATCCGCTGCTGGATCTCTTGCTCTGACCAATGATGGACAGTAGGGATAAATTTTTTGGCAATAGCAAATGCTTCCCCAGGCTCGATGAGGCCTAAGCGGATAGCATGGCGTAATGGGATGAAATAATCGGCCGGTTTTACGCGATAACGCTCATCGCACTTCGGATGAGGCAGTGGATGGGCGATCAGTCCGGTCATCGCCAGAAAAATCGCCAGATAATGGCGGTAAATTCCCACATTCCCCGGCGTCCAGAAATCCTTGGCGGCTGCCTGAAGATCGTGTTCCAAGCCGATCGCCTCAATTCGATTCTGTTCCACTCCTCTGCGCCACTGCTGAAACAATCGTGGGCTCATTTGAGAAGCGCCCAAAAGATAGCCAAATCGCTCGATGTTCTTGCCCAGCCGGGCTAATCCGATAAACCAATCATTGCCAGTCGAAAATTGAACCCTATTCGGAGCAACCGCCTCAACAATTTTGATTCGGATCAAATCATCGCTGCAGTCAAAGGGGTAATTTCGACCGCTCTTTTTGCTGATGATGGCACTTTTGTATTCCTGAATGTGAGGAGTTCGATCTAAAATTTCAACAATCTCGTCAGGTGAAAAATTAGAACCAAAACCAGGGATTCCAATATCGAGCTCAAAGAAAACCATACCAAAATCCGTGTAATCTCCCACCACGCGACCAATTTCGCGATAGATTTCAATTTTTTTCTGTGGCTCAATTGAAAAAAGGCGTCTATCAGGAACTGGCATATATCGAATGCGGGAGAAATTAAGGTGTTTCAAACCCTGATAGATTTCTTCGATCTGGTTTCGGAGCGAGGAAGCGATTTGATCAGCGGTAATATCCAGCGAATTGGTGTTCAACCCGGCCACGAGGAGCGGTCGATCTGGTTCAAGATAATTTTGCATGTCAAGCGCGATTTCCGCGGTCCGCCAGATCATCAATTTGGTCAACTCCCAATCGTTGTAGATTGCCCAGGTGGTATCTACATTGGTAGCAGGCACGCTTCCGAATCGAATCACTTCACGAACTAAGTTTTCGTAGCTCTTCCAATCGAAGCTTCCGTTTGGCAGCCATGGACCATACATCGCAGTAGTTGCCAGGATGGTCTTATTGGTTAATCGGTCATAATAATCTGATAATGAGATCCGCTGATCTGAGATCGGAAAATTTTCGTTTTGTATCATGAATTCACCTTTGCTAACTTGCCTTGCAATCTTTCAGGCTGCCACTGGGACGCGACGCGATTGGGATAGCGGAGGAACTGATTGCGATGAATAGGACGACCATTGTCTGCTGCGCTTTGATACAGCGACTCCACCTGTCCCAGAATATTTAGGGCATGTATCGCATTTTTCCAGTATGGTTTACCAGTAAATATCGTTTCGATATAATCCGCCAGTTCCACCGCAAATGGATCTTGGTAGCTCAGATCCAAGTATTGCCAATAGTCGCGCCATTGGATCTTTAGGTTATCCAGCGCTCGTTCCCAAAGCAGCAGCGGTGCGGTTTCTTTCCATTGCACTTTCAGGCCATACAAACCAAAAACCATTGAGCCATTCTCCCCATCCACCGTGATTTCCAATGGTCCAAATTCTGAATTGATGCGGCGATACCAAGTCCAGATAGATGTATTTACCACACCGTTGGAATGTTCTCTTCGGATGGCTGCATAATCTTCAACATCGCATTCGATAATGCCATCTCGGTCATAAGCTAAGCGCCGCTCAATAAGTAGGCGGGCCACCGCGCTGAGATACTCCGTTTCCCCGAACAGCGCTTCTGAAAGATAGCCCTCATGGCACATATCAAGCAGAATGCCACCACCAGCTTCTCTCAGGGTCCAGTTAAAATCGGGCCGCTGGCAGCAATATTGTCTTTCGCCAAAGCCTGAGGCGACCTCATAACCGAATTCCATATGACAATGAAACGGTTTGATAGCAGGGATCAATTCCAACGCTTTTTTGACTCCTGGAGCTTCGAGCATGTGATGCACTACGCCATGCTTGAATTTTTCTTGTTCTAATTTCTCCACAATAGCAAGACCATCGGCATAATTGGCTGCAATCGGCTTCTCCATGAATACTGCAGTTGTCTTGGGATCCATGATCGCCAGATCGCTCAGCATGATCTCCTTCCGAATCCCAGTGGCGATGGTACAATGGTAAAGCTGATGTGCTGGATTGATCTTTCGCGCGATTTCGTAGGCCTGGGTGATATTGGTGGTGAAATGATCGATATTTATGGCCTCAGCAATGAGCTTCAACTTATCGATATTTCGGCCAACGCCAATCAGGATCGGATGGACCAGCTCCCCATCGATCTTCACTATTTGTTCCGCAGCGATCCGCTGGAGCGCTTTGGCTGCCACCTGCCCCATCCGTCCGGTAATCCCATGAATAATTACTGGCAAATTGATCATGTTCAACTCCTCAAATTCTCTTGAAATAGCTCTCGATAAAATTACTATTTTAACACCCTCCAACTTAATCTGTTCCACGGGCACATTCAGATGATCAAATAAATTTTTCGCTCAGCAATAAAATTCGCTTGCTTTGCAGCAATCCAGAAGTTATATTAAAAAAAACAGCGTGAGTCTTAAGTCGATCCAATTGTGCGTTTGCGATATATTTTTTCAGTTGGCAAAACAGTCGAGCCGTTTTTAAAGCAAATATAGATCCCGTAAATAGGATGAATAAGGTGCATCGTTTGAGGTCTCTAACAAGGCAATTTTATCCAAAATCTGAATAATTGATCGCGCCTGGCAAGTTCACCTCGGAAAATTCTTTTTATCATCGTGCCGCAAGGGGCTCAAATTACCTGTTTTCTCAGGAGGGAACAAATGTCCGATAAATCCGATGATGACTCTGACGATCTTGATCCTGAAGATGGAGGCGACTTTAATGAAGAAGAGTGGGATGAAGAGGATTGGGAGAAATTCTTTCAAGAAGAAGAAGAACAAAAACGTCGGTTAGAGCAATTATTGGATAAGTATGGTTTTTCCGAAGAGGGTCTGCGCAGAGCATTTCAGGAATTAGGTTATGATCTCCCAGATTCCGATGAGCTCCAAGAACCCTCAGCGGATCAGGAAATGGAAGATCAAGATATTGACGCGATCATTGCGGCGGAGCAATCGGATTGGGATGACGAACTGACTTTTCGAGATGATTATCAAAATGCTCACCCGCTGTTTTTGACCTGCCACGGATTGCTGCTCAAGGTCGTTAAATCTATGAGGCATATTTGGGTCGACCATCGGGATCATCCCGTTGTTACATTTCAAACTGGCCTTTTCGAATGTATGAGCAAAATCATCCATGCTGGCTATATCGATATCGATAGGGCTTTGGAGGCTGAGCGTGGGCTTGTCCTGGCTGCTCTGAAGCGAGCCAGAAAGTCATTGTTAGGATCTTTATTTACCATTCCAAAATTAGAGGCCCTGAAAATTTTTAGCAACACCTTTTTATCGCAACTCCGTCATCAGATCATCGAGCTACTTCAGCTCATTAACCAGGAGATTATTTCTGTCAAACAGAAAAAATAGTTGTCCTTTCTGCTCATCCCTCTTTTGCTATATCGATGATTCGATCATCATAACTGGCGATAATCTTTTGGCCGGGCTCCACTACCAAGTAATCCTCTGAATCCCAATTTCCCTCAAGAAAATTGATGATCAATCGAGGATCGCCTTTCAATTCGTCGTAATTCCAATTTAGTTCTTGGGCACAAGTACGCGTGAATCGCTTGTAATTTTCAGTATCATAAAACTCTAAATCGACATAGGCTGCTGTAGAATAATCGCGAATCCAGTGCTGTTCGACCTCCATTAGATACTGGGCATTTTCTTCGCCATATTGTTCTTTGTACTGCTGATAGATTTGCTCCAACCGTCTCCTGCCTGGCATTAGCGCAGTATCGATCCAGCCTGGGCTATACCAATAAGTCCCAGGATGATGATCAAAATATTGGCGGTAGCGTTCTTTTGAGCCAAGCAAAAAAGTGATGCAATCGTGGCCGCGCATGATCACTAATTTTTTATCTCTCGCCTGAATTCCAACCAATCCGTTGCTGCACAGGCCATATCCGATTAAAATGGCATCATAATCGCCCACCACCGAATCGATCGCCTGCTGCACCTCCCTTCTCAGGACATCAGGGGTATTGTGGAGTCCTTGTTGGAGAAAATGGAAATTGAACACATTCTTCGAAATGGAAGCAAAATAGCAGATCTCCCGCCAGAGCACATGGCAACTGATGATGTAGAATTTGCTCACTGAATAACCCTTCTCATGATGCATAAATTGTGATCGTTAGATACATGGATAAATTAAAGGATAAGCATTGGGAATCGCCGCATTGATCGTTTCTGGGCATCTATGGAATTCATCTCCTTACCTCCCTCTGCAAACCGATGTGTGGCTTTTCACCTCATCCCAGAGGATTATGTTCCGAAGAACCGCTCAGCAATAGCCACAGGAAAAAGGGGCCACCCAGGAGGGCAGTAATGACCCCGACTGGAATTTCCGCAGGAGCGATGAGTATGCGTGCGACTGTGTCGCACAGCACCAGAAATGCCCCGCCGAAGAAAAAGCTTGCTGGAGCTAATAGGCGATGGTCTGGGCCTAGTATCAAACGGCAGATATGAGGGGTCATCATGCCAATAAAGCCGATGGGACCACAAACAGAGACCACTGCGCCAATCATCAGAGATGTTGCAAAAAAAAGAATGGCCCTGATCTTGTTCACGGCGACACCACGGCTCAAGGCGATATCTTCCCCCAAAAGCAATAAATTTAATTCATGGATGACCAGCGCAATCAAAAGCGCCCCGATGATCACAAAGGGCAAAATCGAGAAAACCGGACGAAACCCTGCGATCTCGAAGCCGCCCATTAACCAACGGATGATTCGAAACGAATTGGCATAATCGCTCAAATATTGGATAAAAAGGATCAAGCTGGAGAAAAAGAAGTTGATCGCCACCCCTGCCATTAGCATTGTAGCAGGAGTAAAAATTTTTCTCATCCGAGAGAAACCATAGACCAGAATCACCGATAAACTTGCCCCAATAAACGCGGCCAAGGACTGTCCTGGAACTCCAAACGCCGAAAAGATGACGCCGATTTTGATATAAACCGCGGCTCCAAAGGCTGCGCCACTGGATACCCCCAGTGTAAACGGCGTTGCCAGGGGATTGCGAAACATTGCTTGAAAGACCATCCCACTAATTGCCAAAGCAGCTCCAGCCAGAAACGCAGCAAGAACTCGGGGCAATCGAACCATCCAAAAAATTCGATCCACCAGCTGATTCTCGTTATCAAAAATTGATCGAATCGAAATCGATTCCATCCCCCAAAACGGGGTGATCAGCAGCACAGCGATTGCTGCAGAGATAATGATAGTGAGAGCAATCCCTCGCTTTTGGTAGATCATGGCTGAACCTCGGGGGCAATGATCGGTTGACCAGTGATTGGATGAGCGAGGAAAACAAATTGTTTGTCAAAAGCAGGGGCAAGGACCTCGTTGCGCATGATTTGTTTGGCATCACCAGTAGATACAATTTGGCCTTGTTTCAGGATAACGATCCTTTGGCTTTGCAGCGCTGCCATATTAATATCGTGCGTGACCGTGACGATGGTCATCCCCAACTCTCGGTTCAAGCGATTCAATATCGAATAGATTTCCGCTTCGTGCTTCGGATCTAAAAACGTGGTGGGTTCGTCCAGCAGCATGATTTCAGCGCCCTGAGCCACTGCCGCTGCGATAAATGCAATTTGTCGCTCTCCGCCGCTCAATGTCGTCATAAGTCGATCGGCGTAGCACTGAAGGCCAGTGAGCGATAGCGCCTCTTTAGCCGCGATCCGATCTTGAGCTGTGAAAGACGCAAATGGGCTGAGATACGGATAGCGTCCCAACATCACGAATTCTTCGACGGTAAAGGGAAAGATCCGTCCATTGGCCTGGGGCACATAGCTGATGCTCCGCGCTAATCTTTTCTGTCCCAGCTTGGTGGTTGGTACATCTTTTACAAGGATCGTCCCCTGATAGCCTGTGTAAATGCGCATGATGCATTTCAACAGGCTGGTTTTCCCTGCGCCATTCGGACCAATGATGGACAAATAGTCTCCCTTGAAAATTTGTAACGATACCGAATCCAAAATTCGTTTATCGCCAAAGTTGAGAGTTAAGTTTTCTATTTCGATGATTGGTTTCATTGCTAAATTAGATTTTTGTCATTGAAATCACTAGCATCGCAAAAAAAGCTGATATTCTTTCCTTGCCTGTTGCATAGTTCAATTTAACAATTTGCGCCCCAATTGCTTTGATAAAATCATCACCGCAGGCTATTCTCAACGCAACTGTACTTGCAAGGGCCTTTTTTGTTCCTAAACATCAGCTAAAAGGGAGATACCGCGATTCGGAGCTTTCACATATTCTACCAGTCGATCTCTGGATGGATGATCCGAGCTAGCAGCTCAAGAAACAAATAAAATCGTGGGCCAGGGATCACCGCATAATCATCTGAAATGATGTAAATCTGGCGCTTGCTTACAGCTTCAACATCTGGCAAGCTGGACCAATCGCTCACCACCTTCAAACTATCCAGACCAGTTTGCTTTAATTGCGGGATCAGATCGATAATGATCGCTGGATTGAGATGGCTGATCCCTTCTGCTGAAACCATCGGATAAGTGATTTTTCCATCCTGATAGGCATTCTTTCCTCCGGCCATCTCGATGAGCTCATCGAAAAACGTGTTCTTTCCAGCAATATAAACGTCCTCAATCGCCCCTGTTCCCATGGTCCGCTCAATGACGATCATCACGTTGGGCCGGTACAGTGCTTCAGTCCGATGCTGAATCGTGCTGATTTTTGTATCGATCTCCTTTAAAATTTCTTCTGCTCGAGAGTTCGTGCCTAATATTTTCCCCAAATAAGCGATGCTCGATCGAATATCTGAAACAGTCTTGTTATTTACGCTGATATATTTGATCCCCAATTGCGAAAAAAACACTTTGGATTGTTGGAAATCGTCAGTCAAAAGGACCAGGTCGGGTCTCAAACGAATGATGGCTTCATAATTGAGATCCAAATAGCCACCAACCTTGGGCAGCGACTTTGCTTCTGGGGGATAGTTACAAAATCGAGTGACGCCGACCAGCTTATCCCCCATGCCCAACGCAAACAGCGTCTCTGTAATATTGGGAGACAGCGAAACGATGCGTTCATATTGGCCCGTCTCGTGCGTAGCGAGTTGCCCGCTGGTTCGATCAATCGTTTTGTGCAGAACGATCCCCAGCAGAAGCAGTGCTACTATCAACGAAAAAGCGAAAAAAGTTTTTTTCATTTAATTTCCTTTCGCCGAACCCATAGAGCCGTGTTGAAGTATGAACTTTGGTTGAAAGAAAATTTTGAATTCGATAGCCAATATGATCCAGCCCTTCTGGACATTAGCAAGCGATCGGAATCCCCCGTTCTCAATCGCTGACCGAGCCACCGTCGGCTGTTCAATTTGGAATTGGTCGCTAATTTTTCAAAATTTTCAAGCTGAAATTTGGCGGCCGCAGCGATTCCCCCTTGCAAAGGCTCGCCACCTTCGCAAGGGGTGATGATTTTAGTATTTGACTCCCAAACTAAACCGCAGCTCCCGGCCAGGTGATGGGTAGCCATCGATGACATAGATCGACTTATCCAGCAAATTATTGACTTGGAATTTGGCATCAACAGTGAAACCAGCAACTGGCAATGAATAGCCGATATTGCCGTTCAGCAACGAATAGCTTGGCAATGACCGAGCATTATCAGCCGAGACAAATCGCTTGCTCACTTGTTGGAAATTCAAATTAACCGAAAGGCCTTTGATCAATGTCCCAATAATCAGATCGAGCTTGCTATCGGGACGATAAATGAGCCTCTTGCCTTTCGTGGCAGCATTGGATGCGTCATCGGTGGCTTTCATCCACGTATGGAATAGCTCGAGATATGCGATGCTTTGCGGGAGATGATATTTCACACTGGTCTCAACCCCTTCGATCTTGGCGCGACCAATGTTCATCGGCATCCAGACACCAGAAGCGTCCGCGTTCCACGAGATCAAATCGGTCACTTTATTCTTGAAATAACTGACATCACCAGAAAGCACTGTACTGGTCTTGCGGCTGAAATTCAAACCCAGATCGAAGTTGTTGCCAGTTTCTGGTTTAAGATCAGGATTGCCGCGCACCCAGACTTCATCGGGCCAATAAAGATCATCGAAAGTTGGAATGCGGAACGATCTGCCAAAATTACCTCGTAAACCGATGGTCGTTATTTCACCGGTAGAAACCAGGACGCCAAATTTTGGGGACAATTGGGCTGCCACATCGGAATAATTGTCCCATCGCAAAGCGGGGATGGCGTTCCATTGGGTCAGCAGACCAAAGATTTTCCACGGGAAATTCACTTCGGCCAGTCCGTAAATGCTTTGAATGTTCCGATCGTCGACCTTAAACTTGGTGCTATTCAATCGATCCTGTCGCAGTTCCGTACCGGCAATCACATGCAGATAGCGGCTGGCCAACACTTGACCTTGCAATTGCAACCCAATGGCTGAATTTTTGTGGCGATCATCGGTCGGTGCCCAGCCATCTGGATCTTGGTAATGGTAGTCGTACACTTGATAGAATACATTTTCTTCTAATCGAAATCGAGTCGTGAGTTGGTGTTCGGATTGCACGGCAGCCAACTTGCGATCGACCTCAGCTCGGGCATGGGGGGTGGTCATCGGTTGATTGGTCCATGGATTGATGTTCACCGAGCCTGCGTTACCCTTTTTGGCGATCAAATTGTGGAATATCGCCTGAAGCTGATGCCGTTCGTTCAGGTTGAGTTTCGATTTCAAGAAGAAATTGTCCCCCTGATAATCGTTATTGATCCGTTTGGTAGTTTGCTCGCTCGACGGCAATTTGAACCGAAAGTCGCCATCGCTCTGGAGCCGATTGTAATTCAAAAAAGTGGACATCAGGCCTATGCGATGTGATCCTGAGAAATTGAGAGCCCGAGTCCCAAAGGACCCTATGGTTGAATTCAAGCCGTATGAGAAGCCTCGCGGGTCAATTGTTTCTTTCGAGATCAATTGAACAGCGCCGCCGATGGCGTCAGATCCCAAAAGAGCTGAATGTCCGCCGCGCACCAGCTCAACGCGCTCAATTGCGGCGACTGGAATCAAGTTCAAATCGACGCCCCCTCCTTGGGCCGTGTTTAATCGCAAGCCATCTAAAAGAACGACCACTTGGTCGGCATTAGCCCCTCGGATCGAAGCGGTTTGGGTTCCAGCGATGCCGTCGTAGGAATTAAAATTTACGCTGCCGATCGATTTCAGCGCCTCGCCAACGGTGGCAGCATTACGAGCCGCCAATCGAGGAGGAGTCAACACCTCAACCGCTGCCGAAACCTGAGATTGACGGTGATCGGTCAAAGTAGCTATAACGAGAATCGGATCAAGTTCAATGACTTTTGGATGGAGGTAAAAATTGAGACGAATATCGCCCGCTACCTGAACGTTCAACTCCGTCGCGGTCTCATAACCTATCACCCGCACGCTGATGTCATAGTTTCCTGCTGGGATTCGATCGATCAGGTAAAATCCACCGTCCCGCGATGCCGCCCCCAAATTCGTATTCACGACCAGGATATTGGCGTCGGGAATTGGTTTTTTGGTCACTGCATCATAGATGTAGCCAGAAATTTTTCCCAGTGGAGTTGCACCAAGAGGAAGGAGAGATAAAAGCGATGACAAGAAAACAGCGATGGCCGAGAAAAAAACACGTTTCATTGGCATAAAGCTCCCTTGTTTTGGTTCAGTTGGTTTAAAGTGAATTAACCCAAATGAACCTTCGAGAGCGAGCATTCCCATATTACGTGCGGTCCAAGTCGGGACAAAAAAAATCCCAACCTCGACCGGGAAAGTTGGGATTCATTTGCTCGAATCGTTTTAAGAATTCCAAACCTCACCCTCGAAGGTTTATGCGGAATTGAACACGACGCACCAGAACCGGCACATCGAGCGCCAATCGGCAGGTTTCCTGGCTTAGGGCATCAAACCGAATCGCCGCGCCTTCCCATCCGACGCTTAGCAGACAGTGGCTTGCGTATCATGCGTTTTCATGATTTCGCATGTGCAGCATCCGTAGCCCATTACAGTAGCGGGGCTGCAGCGGATTCTCACCGCTTTCCCATTCACCGATTGGTATTTCCAATGAACGCTAGCGCTCGACTCAATTATAACGAAACGAAAATTAAAATGCAAGCGATTTTTTTTATTTTTTGAAATGTTCATTTTCATGATTTCATAAGGCGTTGCTTAACTTTTATAATCCTCAAAAAGTTTCATGTTCAGCGCTCTAAACGATATTCAAAATACATTTATTTCGGATCTCAACTCTGTGAAAGAGTAGCTTGAACATCCTACAAGAGTTTTTGCCTATAAAATTTTAAAGAATCTTTGGTCCTAAGATTTGAAAGTGCTCAGATATCATCTGATGAAAATCTTCCAATATTGTTCTTTTAGATAACCAGAAGACCGGCTTACCATGCGGTAAGCAGTGTTGTTCCCAAAATCAAAATCAACTGCCATGAAATTTTGATCCTATAGCTTATAGCTTAAATCTTCCATACTCTCCAAAAATGCCATCCAGCAGGATTAAAAATTTCCCATCAGTCTCAAAATTTAAAAGTCACCGTAATCATCTGATCCATGAGAATTGGATTCAGCTAGTTAATGAATTTGCTTACTAAATCTGAGTCTAAATGGAAATGGGAAGGTCACCGATATCGATCGATGTCGTCTAGCAACTTTTTCTTTTCATCTTTCATATCGAAAACTTGAAAAGACCAAACAAGAGCAAAGCCGCGGAGGCACGATATGAGCAAAATCAGTTTAGCGTGGATCGTGATCCTTGCCATTTGACTGTCTTTTGATTCTCTCATTTCTCAATATGATCTGCCTGTGAAGAAGCATCCTGGTTATACCAAAATTGATGAGATCCCCGTGGTCGCTGGGGATCAGCAAACTGTGGATATTCATCTCCATGGGAATATTTTAAAATCCCTTGCTCAGTTTTCTGAACCCGACGATCCAGAATTTGTTGCAGCGCTTTCGAATTTGCTTCTGATCCAGATGAACGCGTTCTCAGTGGATGAAACTCTCGCAGTCAAATTAAAACCTTCAATCGCCACATTTGAAAATCGCCTCAAGAAGCGCGGTTGGGAAAATGTTCTCCGGGTGAGAGATCATGAGGAGCAGGTCGATATTTTCATTAAATACGACGATCAAAGCTGCATGATAGGGCTCGTGCTCCTTGCCTTTGATGGAAATGCCGATGCCGTATTCGTTAACTTCGTCGGAGATCTCGATTGGCATTCTGCTAAGAGGATCGGCGAAAAATTTGACATCAAACAAATAAAATGTCTGGATGATTACGGATTAAGACAATGAAGCCCGGATCAGAAATGAGGTTCGAATTCGGTTCTGAGCTGCAATTGAGCGAAAATTTTATCCTGCTCTCCCCGATCCATTGGATCAAAACAGAGCAAAAAACGGCTGTGCTAATATTTTTATGAGAGCGATCTTGGGATTGAATGAGGGGTAAAATGCTTGCTGGTCTATTGTCTCGTTTTCAAGCTCCGTGACTTATCTTTAAGATCACAGAGAGATGGATGCCAAGCTCATCAAAAATGGTGATTCAAAAATAGGCGTGATGCTCTGAAGGAATGCAAGGCAAACCAGGTTTCAGATCGAAACCTGGTTTGTCGTTTTTGATCGTTGCTATTTTTTCAATCCATAAAGCGGGCCGAAATTGGCACAAGCGCGAAAATCAGCCCCTTCTAAATCTTTCGTGCCAAAAGCAGCCCAGGCGCTGGGACGAAAAATTCGATCTTCGGAGACATTGTGCATATAAACGGGGATTCTGAGCATGGCCGCCAGGGTGATCAACTGATCGCCGATATGACCGTAACTAATCGCCCCATGGTTGGCGCCCCAGTTCGCCATAACGGAATAGACATCCCGGAATGCACCCTGGCCAGTCAGAATCGGCGTAAACCAGGTGGTCGGCCACGTGGGACTGGTGCGGCGATTGAGGATTTCATGCACCTCTTTAGGCAGGTCGACGGTGTAGCCTTCAGCTATTTGGAGCACTGGTCCAAGGCCCTTCACCAAGTTGATCCGCGACATCGTGACGGGCATGTCGCCTTTGGATAAAAACTGCGATGAAAATCCGCCGCCGCGAAAATACTCCAGCTCCGCCGGACACCAGCGCGTGGCTTCCAAACATCGGGCGACTTCCTCAGGGGTGATCTCCCAGAAAGGTTTCATGACAGGATTGCCCTGCTTGTCCGTCTGCTGGCCCGTTCCATCCAAAGTGGATGAGCCGGAATTGATGAGATGAATAATTCCATTTGCGGCTCTGCCGGTCAATGTCTTGCCAGTGACGCGCTTCACTGCTGCAGGGCTCCAATAAGTGCGGACGTCAGAAAAGATTTGAGCGGTATCGGTCAATAAATGGCCAAAAAGCATAGCAACCCCGTTGAGGCAATCGTTCTCCGTGGCCATGATGAACGGCTCGCGAATGCCGTTCCAATCGAACGAGGAATTCAGCATCGCCTCCATGAAATCGCCGTTGGGAAAATGGTCAGTCCATTGCCGCTGTCCCTGGAAGCCGGCAGCGATGGCATTATGGCCCAATGCCTCTTCTTCAAAGCCCATCTCCGCCAATTTGGGATTCCCAATCATTAAATCGCGGGCAATGATGGTCATTTTGACAACCATTTCCCATTCCCAATCTTTTCGAGCGCGAGACGTCTGAATCTCCTTCCGATTAACATCCTCGCCTTCTTTGCAGTACTTTTTCACCCAGTGCAGCGCGCGCTGGAACTCATCTTTATCATAAATTTCTTCTTCTATTCTTCGGACAAATTCGGTCATGTCCACGGTTTCGTTTCTCATGCCGAGATAATCTTGAAAGAAATCCTGATTCACAATGGAACCGGCGATCCCCATGGATACGGCCCCCAAAGCCAGATACGACTTGCCGCGCATTTCTGCCACCGCCAATCCCGCTTTGGCAAATAACAATAGCTTCTGTTTCACATCTTCTGGAATGGTGGTATCATCGCGATCTTGGACGTCTCGGCCGTAGATGCCAAACGCGGGCAATCCTTTTTGGGTATAGCCAGCCAAAGCCGCGGCAAGATATACCGCTCCGGGTCGCTCAGTGCCGTTGAACCCCCATACCGCTTTGGGGATCAGTGGGTCGCTATCCATTACTTCCGTGCCATAGCACCAGCATGGCGTCACCGTCAGCGAGACGCCTACACCTTCGCGGGCGAATTTCTCGGCCGCAGCAGCAGCCTCTGCCACTCCGCCAATGCATGTGTCCGCTATCACACATTCCACCGGCAAACCATTTGAATGTCGTAGATTTTGACTTAAAAATTCCGCTGCCGCCTTCGCCATGGTCATTGTTTGGTTCTCCAGCGATTCCCGAACTCCTTTGCGTCGGCCATCAATGACTGGTCGAATGCCAATTTTAGGTGTCGCGCCACGAAGTCGTTTCATCGGGGGGTTCATTTTCATCTCTTCAATCTTTGCCATAGTTACTTCCCTTTCCTCAAAAATGACTGTTAAAATTGCTGACAACAATTTTGTATTGAAGTCTGGCTTAATGATTTTATCAGCGCCATGATTTTGATCAAGTCGCACTCTTTATCGTGCTATATTTTTATATCGTGCATGAACGAAAACCATTGAGTTTGAAGTAGCAGTGTCATTCCGAACGAAGTGAGGAATCTGGTGACATAGAGATTGTTGCACTTAAAGATTTCTCCATTCGGTCGAAATGACAAAAAGGTGAATTTTCTTTCAGGCACTAAATAAATTTTGACCGCTACCAAATGGTCAAATCCCGAATCTGTGACCCTGAAATCTGCAAACGGAAGCGGCTTTTGTGTCCCCTTTATTTGTGAATCATGCCTGTCCCACTATATGATGGAACGGATAACAATAGCCGCTCAAAAAATCTCCCCTTTTTGCAGCTTGCTCTTTTTCATCTCAAAAGGGAAATTTCCAAAACTTCCAGACAATTCGATGTACTTTGAAGGGCCTCGTTTTCGCTAAAAACTCGATGGTCACGCTCCTATTTTTCTGTCAGCCATCTTGCAGTTCATCCGCAAAATAGAACGAAATTCGATGGTTATTAGGATTTGAAATGCCGATCAGCTTGACCGAAAGAGAGGCTACGTGAGTGAAGCGCGTTCGATGAATTGGTTTCGATTTATGGAGCTGCGATTCTTCTTCTATTTTGTTCACAGCATTTCTTGAACTTTTTGCCACTCCCGCAGGGGCAGGGATCGTTCCGACCGATGTCCAAACCCGGGAATCCGTGATCTTTAGCCCGCGCCCAGGACATCACGTTGGCTGGCGCTCGACAGTGACGCAGTTCATTTGCCATGAATTTCATATAAAGGTCAATATGTTCAAAAAACACTCGGTAGCCCTCGCAAAGATAGTTCAGTCCGACCTGACCAGTAGGCGTCTGCATAAATCGGTTCTTGGGACATTCGCCGCGACAGATAAATAAAACTGAGCAATCATGGCAGAATTGAGGCAAGCGATCATGTTTATTGTTGCCAAATCTCCTCTGTTGATCCGATGTTACCAATTCGATCAGGGATCGCTCCAGAATATTCCCAAGCCGATGTGTCGGATAGACAAAATGATCGCATGAATAGAGATCTCCATTATGCTCAATCGCCAATGCCTTACCACAGGTCTCCGCAAATAAACATAAGCTGGGCTCCTGGCCAGACCACCGCTGTAATGCCACTTCAAATAGCTGGATGAATTGCCTCCCAACGTCGTTTCGAACCCACTCATCGAAAATCTCAATCAAAAATTTGCCGAATTGCACTGGCTCGACCGACCAATCCGCGACCACAGCTTCGGACTGATCATCCGGGGAAACAAGCTGCCGATGAGGATGGTGATGGGAAATACGAACTCGTTCGACAATTGGAATAAATTGGATAAAGCCGCTCCCGACCTGTTTGAGAAAATGATAAACTTCAAGCGGAAGCTGAGAATTGGCCCGATTGACCGCAGTGAGGATGTTGAACTCCACGCCATGTTTCTTTAATCGCTCCAGCCCTTGCATCACCCGGTCAAACGACCCCTGGCCAGCTTTGTCCACGCGATGCATGTTATGAAGATTTTCAGGACCATCCAAGGACAATCCCACAAGAAAACGATTCTCAGCTAAAAATTCGCACCACTGATCATTCAGTAAAATCCCATTGGTCTGAAAGGCGTTTTCAATGGTTTTTCCATCGGCATACCGCTTCTGGAGCGCAACAACCGTCTTGAAAAAATCAATCCCCAACAGCGTTGGCTCGCCCCCTTGCCAGGCGAAATTCACGACTGGGGCCTCATTGCACTGGAGATACTGGCGAACAAATGATTCCAATACCTCATCTGACATCCGCCAATTGCGATGATCGGGATAGAGATTTTCCTTTTCGAGATAGAAACAGTAGCTACAGTTCAAATTGCAAATTGGGCCAATCGGTTTGGCGATGATATGGAATGCGATCATTGAAAATTAGAACGAATTTGGCTTTTGAATTTGGTTGATAGATATTTTATTTGATCCAGCACCACATAATTTGAAACAGAATATAGCCCAAATTATCAAGTTTGTCAAGGGGTAATTTGCCACTTATGACTAATGCTTGAATGAAAACTCACCTTCTTGTCATTTCGAGCGCAGGGAGAAATCTGTAGGTCTTATAAGCTAAATGGAACAAATTTCCTCACCTCGTGCGTGATGGCATATCTAATTCAAGTTTACTGGTCTTCATTTAGGCAATAATTAGCAAATTAGATTTATGCTTTTAGGACGGGAAAAGCATATCGAGTCACAAGAATGGGAATATTTCAGCGGAATTCCGATGCCAAGGCTCAGCCAGAAAAAGTCGAGGCGGATTGATTGAACAAGGTGTCATACTTATCAGGCTGTGGAAAAATGATAATATTTAGTCTGGCCCTGTCATTCCGAACGAAGTGGGGAATTTTTATAAGCTGTTAGTTCCGTTTCATCTAGAGATTCCTTATTCCGCTTCGCTCCGTTCGGAATGACAGCAAATTTAGTAATTTCTGGGTACACTTTTATGGGTGATATCAATTCAAGGGATCAAGAAATCACGAATCAGAGACTCACCAAATTTCAAGTTGAATAATCTCCCCAGATTAATCGTTGATCAGCATTATGGTCCTGATACCATAACCTGGCATAGGAATTTCATTTCCTAATCTTTCGAGTGGCCGCTCAAACGGATCGCTCATATAAATTTCTTTTGGGTGCAACGAACCCCATATCAGTCGTGCTGACCGAGGGTCGGGCGTTGGATTGAACAGTCGAAGCAAAATGGTCTTGCCGTTACGGCCCGGCTTCAACAGAGTAACGATGACATCTTTGGGTTCAATCCTGAAGAGCGATGTCGAGCGGTGTGAATCTTTTGAAACTGGCACAGGGATGAGCGGCTGATGGCATTCAATGGCAGTCCGAGTTACCTGGGCTTGATCGTATCTTCCGTGGGGGATAATCGAGTAGCGCAATTGACAGACGCCAGGTTGATCCGCTTTGTAGTTGGTCTCCCAATAATTGTTCATCGCAAAAGAATAGATAGTTTGAGACGGCTCAAGCTGCCTCACCCAACCACATATCGTTGCATCGGCTCGGATATCGCCCAGCTCCATCAAAGGCGCATCGATTGGCACCCAGGTGATACCGAGCTGTCCGTTGGAGATATCTACCCAACGCTGGACCGTAAACCAATTCTTGCATGCTCCTCGAAGCTGATCTTTTTCAGGACGAATGACTCCCCAGGACAGATCTAGCCGAACTTCTCCTTCGGGGATATTGAACGGAAAGCCGAAATGAATGCCCTCGGGCTCCCGAATCGACGGCCGATCCAGTCCATTGATAATGTCGATTCGTGCAATCCCATGAATTAACCGAAGCTCTCGGCTAAGTTTATTGCACCCAGGCGCAGCAGATTCAATGGTCACCGAGACCAGCAATTTGCCCATTTCTTTGGGGTAAATTTTCACAGGCTGATCGATCAATTTCTTGTTGCTTGGATCTCTCCCAGCGACATAAATATAATCGTTCAGGCCATTCAGAGCGTTATGAGCCACGAAATCATGAGCGAGATTTTTGATCTTGAGGGACGAGATAGTTCCTGTGCTTGGATCGAGTTCAAGGGTGATCGTTTCATTGGAGAGCTGATTGCCCTTTACGTTCGCCTTGCCCTTTTGGAAAGCTTTGCCCGGATGGATGGTGAATCGCATACTTGCGAGGGGAGGAATATTTTCAGCTAAAAATGCCAGTTCGCCAGTCGATAATCGTTGGGACGGAACCTTCTCCCCTGCTTCATTTTTGATCATATCACCCGCAAGGTTGAAGCTGGCAGGAAGCGTTACCAGATCGGTTCGAGCCCAAGAACAGGTATTGAACACATCGATCGCTTGGATTTTTGGTTCCTTAGGAGCGATTGATCGAAACGCGTCGGCCAATAGATCACGAGCAATGCCATCGGCGTTCTCTGCCCTTTGCTGCTTCCATTGCCATTGATGCTTGACGGATTCATCATCGGGCGCGCTAATGGAATTCCAGGCGCCCCAGGTATGCTCGCTGAACAACAAGACCTGTCGCCAGGCTTCGCCAAATCGTTCGTGGGGATAATGGCTGGCGTCCAGGATGGTCCAAAGCGCGCTGGCCTGCACCAGCCGCTCCGCAGCAGCACGATTGACCGCTGTCTCTCGTGCAGTCGAGGCCGCTCCATCCTCCCAATAAGGTGTAAAGTCGCCCCGCACTCGGGGCAACTGATCTCGATATCGGGCTTCTAATTCATGAAAAAGCTGGGCAGTGGTCGCAATCACCAAGCGCGGTGACTCGTATCGCTCGTTCCATTGATGCACCGACTCGGATAAATTCACATCTGGTGGGCCATTATCCGAGCCGATGCTATAGCGCAGCCCTACCACATCATAAGGATAATTGGCTTGAACTAGTTGCTCTAAATATGGCAGAATCCGTTCAAATTTAACTCGATCCGGGTCAAGTTCGCCAGAGAAAACATATTCCAGACCAGTGTGAAACCAGCTATAGCCTTTGCCGTGCACCCAGCAAAGCACCTGCTCTTCTCCGGATGGCGAAACCCAATAGAACGGCTGATCCGCCCAATCGAACACATGCCCGATCCGATGCCCTAAATTTGGGCCCAACGAAAGATATTTGATCCCACTCTGGGCAAGAACCGGAATCAATCCCCAACTCCAGCCAGGTATATCGCTGATCATCGCGGCTTCGATGGGTATATCATATTCCTGAGAAAAATGTCGCGCTGGAGCTAATGCCTCCAACAGTTCTTCTGGCCGACAGAGGCCTGTCAGCAGGTTGGCATAGAGCCCATCCAATCCGATCCAGCCGTTGCGGATCGCAGCGAGCAATTTGGCCTGTTTGACATCATCCTGACGCTTCAAATACTCATCCACGTGCCATAATTGCTCAGCATTCCATTTGAACTGCTCATGTTTTGGCAGCGATTGGCTCTGCTCGGCAATCGCGATCGCCTGCTCCAGATGATGAAATTGCATTTTGAGCACGTCTTCCTGATAATGAGTATAGCCGATATCTAAATGCGAATGCGGCAACAAATACACTGTAAATTGTCGCACTGGCTCCAAAAGCAATCGCTTCTTCACTACCAATTGTTCTCGCATTTCAATATAAATTTCGACTGGTTTCTCACGCACCACGGCCTCAAATGGCAGAGTGACCGTATTAAATCCGAAGTTGAACGTCGTCATGATCGCTTGCTCTTTCGAATAAACATGGGCACGGATCGGTTTATTGAGGTTGACCACATGGATTCGAACATTTTGAAAGCGGCGGTTTTTATTTTTTAAGATCCCTAATTCGGGTAAGAATGTGATCTTCGGTCGCAATGACGCTTGAAAGACCATGACCCATGCTTGGCTACCAGCCGTTTCGCCGATCACTTTGAGCCGAAGCGGCTGCCCTGGCACAAGCTCCCGAGTTGGAAGCTCTAAAAACATATATCCAAATCGATCGCCGTATTGATCGGTCATCAAAGTCTGAAACGAAAGCGTCTCATCTCTTGTGCCTCTAATCGACCAATTCGGTTGTGAGGTGGAGGTAAACGTCAAACAGGATTGATCATTGATATACAGATCGAATTTTTTCTCCCCAAGATTGCAGCCCAGACCCGCGATCCAGAGAAATGTGGCCTTTGCAAACGGATAATCTTGCGGCAGAGGCTCAGACTCCCACTCCGCTGTCATCGATCCAGTAGTGGCCCGAACGATCAATGCGGTTCGGACATCGGGATGGCAGGAATAGTAATCGATCGATTGCCCAGAGATGGCGCGCTCGAAACCCGATAGATAGCCCGGAACACTTAACAGCCGTAGATTCATGATTTCGTCCGACGCCAAATCTTGGGATCGAACGTTCCCGAATATCAGATGAACCATCAGCCCAAACAGGAATATTTGAAGCGATCTTTTTCTTGTGATCATGGTTGACCTCGATGGTTTGAAGGAACGGTTCATATCAAGTGCCCGCTCTGATATGGTTGACAAAATTGAAAAATCAAAAGGCAATTTATTTTTTCTCAAAAAGGAATCATTGATCAACTTCATCAACGTTATGATCTCATCCCAAAGGCCCTAAAGTTCAACGCAACAGGATGAGCTTTCGAGCCGCCGAAAAATGTCCCGCGCGCAATTGATAGAAATACACGCCGCTACAAAGTTGCGCGCCATCAAAAGAGATCTCATGCGAACCAGCCGGCAGAAAACGATCTAAAAGCTGTGCAACCAGCCTACCAGTGACATCATAAACGTTCAAGGCAACTACGCTGGAGTTTGGAAGATAAAATCGAATTCGGGTTGCACTGTTGAATGGATTGGGGGAATTTTGCTCCAATTGAAACCCTGCTTTCGGAGCGGATAGAATAGAAGTGACTGAAGTTAAATTTGGCAATTGGGCGAAGCAGGTTTTAAAAACATCCTCTTCCACATTGTACCATCCACTATATTGGCCGTAACCCCATTGCCCTCCATTGGTGATGAAAATGATACCATATTTTCCCAATTTCGAAAAATAGCAATCGCTGATCAATCCATAAGCTTCCCCAGGATGACCAATCAATTGCTGGCCAGGCAAGAGATCGGTTGTGGTATGATTGCCCAGTCCATAAGTCTTAAAAATACCGTAGTAGCTATCGCCATTGATGCCGTTATAGCGCCACACGACTTCATGCATGCGGCTGATCGTGGTATCAGCCAAAAGCCTCATGCCGTGATAACTTCCACCATTTAAATGAACGATCATCAGCTTCGCCAGATCGATGGCGCTGATCCTCAGTCCGCCCTGGGGAGAAAAAATGACGCCGTTTTCGCCGATCGAATAACCACTCAGATCGCGCTCTGGTGGAGAAACTCCGTTATATCGATCGAATTGGGCGACCCAAGAGCTCCCAGATTTCCGATAAAGCACGGCGAGGTCATTAATATCGGGAAGGTCGCGGACATTAAAGCTTGCCGCGATACCGAGTGGATCAAAAAGATGTTTTTTGCAATACTGATCGAATCGCTCGCCGGAAATCCGTTCCACCAACGTGCCTAAAATTCCAAAATTGATATTGGCATATTGAAAATATTTTTGATCTGGCCCACGGCTGGCGTCGAACATGTCGGCCGTATAATAAGTCCCTCCCGGGATTAGTAACTGCTTCAAGGCAGGTGGTGGATTTTTCCCATAGGTATCTGATAAGAACCGATCGTAACCGCTACCATCCCGCAAGCTCGAAGTGTGTGATAATAGCATTTTAAAGGTGATGAATTGATTTCTGAACGCAGGGTTCTTTAGTTCAAATCCCAGATATTGGCTGACATCGTCTTCCAGTTTGAACAAGCCTTGCTCATAAAGTTGCATGACCGCCATGGCTGTTATGAATTTGGAGATCGAAGCAATTCGAAATTTGGTCTGTTCGTTTACGGGCAAATTGCGCTCAATATCCCTCAACCCATATCCTTGAGAAAAGACAACGCCGCTGTCTTGAACAATGGCGACAGACATGCCAACCAATTGATACTTCGTAGCGATCATCGAGAGGAGCGAGTCCAGACGTTCATTTTGTCCGAATGCTTGAGTTGCGCAAAAAAGCAGAACATGCACAATCAATTGAATAATTCTCTTCATCTTTCTTCCTCAGGACATTTCACGCGGTCTTTGTACAAAATAGAACAGTCGTTACTATCATCAAATCTCTTGAGAAGCATATTCAGAAATTGCTTAAATTGAATGGATGAGTTAAAAGTGATTGTGGTCTATCCAATTTTTCAATTGAATCTTTTTCAACCTAAATTTCTAAAATCTACTCAAACGACTTCGATAAAATTTTTTGCCCACGAAAACACGCGAAAGCCTAATCTCAAGGAATTGTCTTCGTGCTTCTTCATGTGTTTCGTGGGGCAATTTTTGCATAAGGCCTCTCATTTGAGAGTTTCAACTTCAAAAAGAATCTAACTAAGTGGAATCAAAAAGTCAAGCGATTTTAATTGAGAGCACAGGCGTGGCATCGTGCAAGATTGAGATTACAGCGAAATGATCAATCAACCCAGTTTTTAATGTGCCCTTAGGGAATTATGGAAGGGTTCGGTCTCGGCCAAGCGCGGAACCAATGGCAAATGGTAGTAAACGAGAGCAGCATGGCGCTACTTGGAAGGCTGAATCTCTAAAAAAGAAGGATCAACCCAGTTTCAATCAGACAATGCCTTATTGTTCTGGACAAGATCGGGACGACCGGGGAAAGTTAAATGTTATTAAAAAATTCACGCAAAGTTTGTCTTGTGAGACTATTGGCAAAGTTGCTATTGGACTGCAGCGACGAAAAATTTAAACCGAATTTTGTGCAATTTAACCGATTTTATATTTAAATGATTTCGAGATTTCGACGGCTGAGCATCAAAATAAAATGGCTCATTTACACGTTCGTATTTATCAATTTGTTCTTTGTCGCATTGTTTTCTTTTTTCATCACGGCTGGGAAACGAGACCTCAAGCGCGAATTGAAAAAATGGGGTGGATCATTAGCCAAAAATTTGGCCGAAAATGCCTCTCATCATGTTCAATCCCGAAACTATGCCGAGCTGAACAGCTATCTTTATGGCATCATGAATTATGATGAAATCATTTACTCAGCTATTCTCGATGAATCGGGCTCAATTCTTGCCATTGAGGACTCTCGATCGCACTTGACCAGTGAGATGCTGGATGATGCTACTGCCGCAAACAAAGGCCTTTTCAGATTCATCTCTTCCCCTGATAGAAACGAGCACTATTGCTTTATTGAACCAATTTTCACTCTGGGGAATGATGCATCCAGTAATGCTTCAATGCACCATGATCCACTTGAGCAAGCGATCACTGGATTGGATCGGCACGAATCGTTTGGCAAGCAGCAACGATTGGGCACGGTGATTTTGGGCGTGTCTTTGGAAACGATGAATTTCAATATCCGACACATGAGAAATCGAGCGATTTATATTGCGGTTCTCAGTACCCTCATCGTCTTCGGATTCGTGTTTTGGAGCGTGCACCGGTTGACGCAACCCATCAAAGAATTGGAACGAGCCGCACAGTTGGTCGCCAGTGGAAATTTGAATCATTCCATCGCGACGGCCCGAGAGGATGAATTGGGAAATCTGGCACGTTCCTTTAATGAAATAATCGAGAAATTGAAGCAATCGCAGGAGCGAATTGAGAATAACACCAAGACGCTTGAGAATCGAATGGCCCAATGGACGCTCGAACTGCAACAATTCGAGCAAAAATAGACGTTATTTGATCAAAAAATGAAAATTGTTTAGTAATGTTGGTTAATTATGGCATCTGCAATCTATGGAGAATTGATTTTAGATCATTCGACAATAAGGCACACCAAAAACTCCGTATCTGTTAAAAAGAATCTGATTTCCTGTGAAGTATTTCGGCAGATTTTAAGGCAATAGCCGAAGTCTTGCTCGATATAAACAAGACCGTTTAGCAAATTTCTATTTAATTCCTATGAGTGAACAAGTCTTTTGAAATTCTGTTAAAAAACTCAGCTTCGAATTCAAGGAGTGATAGCTATGAGAAAACAGCAGCTCATATTGCTAATTTTGGGAATTCTAATCACTGGAGCTACTATCAAAGTAGGAGCAAATATGCTGAGCAGCAGCGCCTCAGCAATGAATCGGGATGCAGTTTTTCAAGATTGCATGACCATTGCTATCAGAGCACAACAATGGTATCAAACTCCGTCTGTGCTTGGTGGAGGGAATAGGTCATTCGAAAATTTTTCATTTGAGGCGATCAATTTTCCATCAAACAATGAAAATGGAATTTACGCTATCAGCAACCGAAGCAATAATCAAATCACAATCACGGGCACGGGCCGTAAGCCTCAAGCAAAACTTGGAACGGTAAGGATTGTGGTGCTGCCAGATACTATTGAGCCTCCAATTTTTGAAGGGGCTTGGCAATAGAACGAAGAAGATTCGTTTATCACTTGGGACGCAATACAAGGCATTTTTCGACGCGATCGCCCAAATCCAAACCACGAACCAATCGAACCCGAAGCGATGGGATACTGGACCAGTAAACCAAAGCCCCAGTACCCCATCGCACAAATTGATCGAGTTCGCAAATACGCTGTCGAGTTAACACTTCCAGCAATCGAGGAACGTTTCTTGAATGCATGAATCGCGATTTGAAATGACGGAATGATTACTCGGTCCGTTTAAAAATGTGATAGCCAAGGCTCGTTTTGATGATGTCGCTAACTTGACCAACGCTCAGCGAGCTAATGGCCTTATCAAGCTCTGGAAGTAAATCTCCCTTAGTGATCACCCCCAAATCGCCGCCACGGGCAGCATTCGGATCTTTGGACCGTTGTTTGGCCAGCTCCTTAAAGTCAGCGCCCTCACTGAGCAATTTTTTGATCTCCTTCGCTTCCTCTTCAGTCGATACCAAGATATGCAATGCCCGCATCGTAAAGCCAGGGATATCGAAGCGGGAATTGGTCAACGATTTTTTCCAAATATATCCCACCAGATGAACCGCCACCCAATTGCCCTGATCCTGAATGGCGATGACCTTTGTACCTTGTGGCAATTGGCAAATCACAGAGCCGGCTGGGGAGAGCCGCAGATTTTCAGCGGTCTCTTTTACATATAATTCATCCCCCTCTTTGATTTGCAATTGTCCATAACTGTTGAACGTAAACCCCAGAAGCATTCCGAAGCAAAGAACCCCAATCAAACGTCTCATCAATAAATCTCCTTCAATTAAATTGGTTCAGAAAATGGTTGACCGTTTGGAGGTCAGGAATGCCAGACCTCCCTCCGAGCTGCGTGCATTTTAAAGCTGCCACGGCGCTTGCAAATTTTAAAACATGTTTTAGTTCCCACAGTTCTAATAGTCCGAAAATAAATGCGCCGTGAAAAACATCCCCTGCACCCGTGGTATCTTTCACATTCACTGGGAAAGCTGGCTGATAATAGCTGCCATGGCGATCGGCCCCATAGCACCCGGCGCTGCCACAGGTAACCACCGCAGCCGTAGCCCCACAACGGAGCAGTTGTTGGACCGCCCAGAGATAATCGCCGCTTCCAAAATATTGGTGACAAAATTTTTCCGACACCACCGGGTAATCCACCAGCGCTAACAATTCCTCCATGCCCTTTCGCTGGCTGCCAGCATCGAGCACGATCTTTGTACCATGCGCTTTTGCCCAATGGGCCATGGCGACCGTCGCCTCGGTATCGCGACCATCGATCAATAAATACTTGGCCGATCGCACATATTCCAATTTAAGCTCACCAGGAGCGATGGGGCGATAACGACTGCTATTGAGCACAATGGAGCGTTTGCCATTGGAAGCATCGATCCAGATAAATGCCTGTTGTGTCGGCATATTTGGATCAATGATTAAACCGCTTATATTAACGCCGGCACGGATGAATTCGTTCACTAAAAATTTGCCATTATCGTCATCTCCAATGCGACTGATAAAGCTTGTCCGTCGACCCAGCCGCGCTAAGGTGGTTAACGCTGTGGCCACTGGTCCTCCACCCTGCATCGCAAATTCCAATGCCTCTGTTTTTTCATCCGTCCCAGGATACTTGGGGACCAAACAAAGATAATCTACGGCACAGATTCCAAATCCAAGACAGTCAAAATCCATCCGCTTAAAACTCGATCCTTCAGTTTCAAATTACAATGATCGCGATCTCGATCCGAAACAAATCGATTTTCCCCCGCTTATCTCAATGAACATCTAATATTCTCACATCGATTCAGCAATCCAACATTCCAGCAATTCATCATTTTATTTTTTTACTCCGCGAAACGATTTAACCAAGGGGTCTGGGTAGGACAGGTATTATCTCCCGTCAGTAGATCTAATGAATAGAAAACCGCTTGGGCGTTCTGCTCTATAATGGCTAAAAGATCGGCTTTATTGGGGAAAAAACTATCACCAGCCTCGATGAGCAGCGAAGGGACGCTCATCTGGTGAAACATCCAGGATGAACATTGCCCCACCCAGTCATGCAGCGGCGCGACTTGGTAATGATCGCTGCCCGAGCTTTTTTTAATTTGGCGTGCTATCGCTTCAGCCAGATCAGCTAACTGATGTGTGACAGCGATCTCGGTGGGATACAAAACCTTTTCTCCTGCGCTGTGAAAATCGAGATGCAGACTAAAGCGGCGGTGCTCAGCCAAATGTCGGATCGCAACAATTTCTGGTTCGGAAAACGGAGCTGAACCACAGTAGTAACTGCTTTGAGGGGAATGATCCCCCCTCACATCCCAATGATAGTCGTAATTGCGGTTGAGATCAACACCATCTGACTCTGGAGAGAAGCGGCCATCGCCATTGTTATCACGCATGTTCTTTCGCCAAATCAGCCTGGCGCTATCCGAAAAGTTCAACCGATAGCCATCTGGATTGATGACTGGCACGATCCAGACCTCGGATTTCTCCAACCAGGTCTTGACTTTCGGATCGTTCGAGGAATTTCGGCAGAGATAGTTCATGACATGCAAACAGATTTCAACTCCAATTGGCTCATTACCATGATGCGCCGCCGTCAACAGTAGTGATGGTGTCCCCTCTCGATTTATCGGTTGGCTGGAAATCCTGATCGCGCGAATCGGCAGTCCCCAGAACGCACTGCTCCCAATCGTATGGAGTGTGGTGATTGATGGGTAAGCCTGGTTCAAATGTTGAAGGACGGAATCGATTTGATCAAGCCGATGGAAGCCCTGATCGAACAATTTGGTTACTTGGATGTCTACCACGAGCTCAGGCTGCAACCCGGCTTGCTGCAATGCGAAGAACTCCTTCCAGCCTGCGGTAAATTCAACATAGTTGGCCCGCGAGAGATCGTACTGATCGCCAAAGAATTGCTGGGCAACACCGCGCTGGTGATCGTCGCTCAATCGAACACCAATCCGAACTTTATCAGTTTGTTTCTGATCATAACGCACCAGCAAAAAATAAATCCCCGACAACAATATTACCAACCACGCTGCTGCCAAAGTGATGATGCGAAATTGTTGAACCATGCTCTCTCAATTTCTGCTTCTGTGTCACGCTCAAAAATTTGCACTATTTGAAATTCTTGAGAGTGAAAAATAAATAAAATAGTCATTCCTGCAAATTCAGGAATCCAGTTTATGCGATTGTATAGCACATGAAAAATGCTTTTGGGTCAGCCACGGCCTAGGATGACGATGGATTTAAAATCACTTGCGTTCTTCAGGATCCTAAGTTCCGATTCATTTTTGGCCAGCTCCCACGAAGAAAAAGCGATAGTAAATAAATTATTCAGTGATCTGCCCCAAAGATACATGGTTACGGACCACTCATAACCATGTACCCTTTGAATACCGAGCGCTGAAATTTTGATGGAGCGGGCAATTTTTATTTTAAAATCGACAACTGAATATCTCATCTAGCGCAACAATCGGTGAAACTTAATTTATCATTTCAGGACAACCATTTTTCGTGTCATGCGAAAATTGTCCGCTTCCATGCGATACCAATAAATGCCGGTGGACAGGTGTTTGGCATCGAACGCTACGTCATGAGCTCCAGCGGGAAATCGGCCATCGACCAAATTAGCAACCTTTTCACCCCGTGCATTAAATACCTCTAATTTCACATCGCTATCTTTGGGCAGCTCAAACGAAATTCTAGTAATCGGATTGAAAGGGTTGGGAAAGTTTTGGTGCAATTTATAGCCTTTCGGCCGGCTCGTTTCCCTATCATTTTGAACGCCAGTCTTAATATAATGGGCCTTGAAATCATCGAGATAAATTACCCCAGCGTTCTTTTTATTCTCATCGGTCTCCGCCAGATAAATCCGCTTCCATGTAATGGGAAATGTCAGTTTGGCATTTGGGTTGTTCCAGTGCAGAATAGCCTCAGACAGTGGAACTCTCAGCGATTTCCAAGATCTTGACCAATTGATCCCTGGCGAAGCCTGGGTGAAGTTCACTAAAAATTTTTCGCCATCCGCATCTTCGAACTCACCCCGCAACCAATGGCCGCTGCCATCCCCGCAGACTTGAATCTCGATCTCTTCTGGAGATCCAGCAATGGGGATGGAGCAATTCAAATAGAGGGCGCTGGTGCCACCGGTCGCCAGGCTATATCGCAACCGGCAAGCGGAAGGAGCGGACAAAAACAACTGATTATCGAGCTCCATTTGGCATTGGGATAGATTCACACGAGTCCCCGAAAGCGACCAATTGGCGAGCGATTTGAAATCATCAATCATTGCCTCGGAAGCGATCCCGACAAAAACTTTAGCCGTACCAATTACACCAGAATAGCTGGCAATTACTTCTCCTTGTCCTTGCTGGGTGGCGCGAAAAACACCGTTGGGAGAAATCGTTCCAATATCGCCATTGACAGCCCATTGGTAATCGCTCGGCTCCAGAAGGACCAGATGCCCCTTAGCATCTTTAGCATTGGGTACGAGTGCCTGGCTTTCACCAATTTTCAGGATCAGCGGATTCGGTAACAGCTCGATGCTCGCCACCTGGATGACAAACACTTGACTGGAGTCGCGGATTGCTCCAACGCTCACATAGACATAACCTGAGTCCTGGTTTTGCCCAGCCACGAATAGTCCCCTGTGATCGATCCGACCGAGTTGTGGAGAACATTGCCATTGCGAAGAATCAACCGAGAAGCTTACCGGGTTATAGTATTGGTCAAAACCACGGACCTCGAACTGGAGCGATTTTCCGGCTGGCACATACGCCATGGCAGGAGCTATATCCAATTGAGCGAGAGGCCCCGTGGGTGCCGTGCTAATGACCAATAGCGCGTTGGAGACGGCTCGTTCCCCTCCAGCATCAGATGGCCGATTAACCAATTGGTTGCGAACGACCATGGTTGTAGATCCACCGCCATCGAGGTTAATTCCCTGATAAACTCCCCATTGAAGCATATATTCAGCCAGCTCGAACAGCGACATGCCAACACTGTAGCCAGGCCGTCGACCATCCACCGTAAATAGATAAAGCTTGGTGGAATCGCTGTTGCAGCCGATTGCTGTGCGCGGATGCCGATTATACGTAAAGGTTCCAGCAACGTGCTCTTGTTCCCATTCGACAGAAATAGCTCCATCTCGGATCAACCGAGGCGTCCCACCGATCATTTGTTCCAATCGCTCCAAAATGGGCGGCAATTGCATGACAATCGCAAAGGTATCTCCCACAAAGATGTTATGATCCAAATAGAATCTGGCTATCAGATGCCCAGACAGAACCAATCCGTCTGCTGGGATCGGATTATTGCCGTGACCAGGTTCCAATAGGCTATCTTTCGCAATCGCTACCAATTGAACTGTATCGCCGACCACCATTTGCTCATGCAGAAATTTAGCGGCGATTTCAGTACCCCAGAAATTGGTGCCCGTGCTTGGGCCATAATAGCGATTGAACACGACCAGATCATCGGTATCTCGGATTTCATTGATGCCAGAGATGGGCATGGTTCGCGTGTTCGGCGCAATCACCTGCCCTTGAAACGAAACGATGTCAAAAAATGGCTTCTGTGTTGCCGAAATCCCAAATACTGAGCGGCTGGCCGGGTTCTTTAATATTAACCCGTTCAGCACCTGAGTGCCGATCGGAACACCTCGGCTATCATAAAAATCCCCATTGATAGCACCAATTACCCGATGCCCCTCTCGATCGTTCCGCAGCGCCATGGAGGACGTGGTCTCGTTCCCAGCCAGAACATCTCGAGCCTTTGCCGTCTCCAATTTGATCCAAGGATTCCTCAGGTCAACCTCCAACACTTGAATATGCCAGGGACCATTGGATTTATAATCATGATAAAAAATCACACCTGGCCCTACTGGTCGTTGTTCAATGATTTCCGCTGCTGCAATTTGCACCGATATTAGCGCTAAGATGATTGGCAAAACAATCTTTCCACGAATTGCCATAGGACCTCCATTCAAATTCTAGTTGTCAGTTCAAAGATGCATATATTCCACCTAATAATTTTGGCTCTGCAGAATAGAAGCAGCAAAGAATTGTGATGTCATACCTACAAATGCAGCTATCTCTCAACGTTTTTTATCAAAATTAAAAATACAATTGGGTTCCGAAGGGGTGACACTCCCATGCTCGCAACCTGATCATTTTGCAGCAACCTATCTCAAAGACGAATAAAGACCTGATTTCAATTTAACAATCATGGAGATTCGTTTCCTTGACCAGTGATTCCCTGAGCTCATCCCCAAGATTGTGTTTTGCTTCGAGCATCTCTGATGAGCCAATGGGTATTGCCACTATTATGGACCAACCATCAGCATCAAAAGAATCGTTTTGATTCGATTAGAAGAACTTCTAATTTATAATAATCCATTTTGCAAGAAACTGAAATAGCGATCCTTGCCGATAATGATATGATCATGAGGTTGAACATCGACCAGTTTGCAGGCTTCCACCAGCCGTTTGGTGATGTTCTTGTCTTCCAAACTGGGAGTGGGGTCCCCGCTCGGATGGTTATGAACGAACACGATTCCAGCCGCTGAATTATTGAGCGCTTCACGAACGATTTCCCTGGCGTTGACAATGCTCTCGGTGAGGGTCCCTTCAAAAATGGTGCGTTCCAAAATCAGATGATTGCGCGAGGTCAGAAGAATGATTTTGAACTCCTCACGGTTCAAATCGCGCATATAATGCCCAACCAAATTATAAACATCCTCGCAGGTGTCGATTCGCATCTTCATTTTTACCTGCTCAGCCGCCATCCGTTTGCCGATCTCCAATGCCGCCTTGATTTGCACTGCTTTGGTCTGTCCGATTCCCTGGATCTCGCATAATTCTTGAATCGACCTGGCATCCAGTCCGCGAAATGTCCCATACTTATTTAATAGTATCCGAGCCAAATCCACAGCCGAATGCTCTTTGTCCCCGGTCCGAAGAATGATCGCCAAAAGCTCAGCGTCTTGGAGCCTATCGGCGCCATGTTTTATCAATCGTTCCCGGGGACGCTCATGTTCAGGCCAGTCTTTGATCTTTAAAATTTCGTTTTTCATCGTTCAACGACTCACCCTATAAATAGTCGCAAGTGGGGTAGTTTGCCAAGAATCTTAAAATCTTTTATCAAAATTGGTTCAATATTCGCTATCACCCAAAAAAGAGCGAAGCTCTCTTTCAGCCAATAGAACAAAACCCTGGCAACAAAAAAGCAAATCTCTTAGAGTACTGTCATTCCTGAGAATGACGGAATCTTTTGAGAATCATTCAGCCAATATCTATTCAACAACCTCTGTGCGGACCATTAACTTACTGCATTAGATCATTTTCAAGACATCCCAGCTATGAGTCAGGTGCTTCAATGAAGATCGAAACCATTCAATCATATCATCTGCGGTTTGATTTGGCAGCAATATAATATTTCTGATGCGGAATGTCAAGCAAAATGTCTGTGAACTTGCAATAGGTTCATTTCATGGCCTCTTGGCACTTCAAAAAAATTGTTTTATTAAACTCCTGCCATCCCTGCGAAAGCATGCATCAGCTATTTCGTCCTACAAAAAAGATTTTAGCATACGAAGAAATGTTAGAGCGCTATGAGTCGATTTTGCCTGCGCCCCTTATTTTCAATCAACAGGTCGCAAACAAAATAAGCCCTGGGTGGATATTTCGGAGAGTTCATCTTGAAGCGACGCAAAATAGTTTGAAAGATTGGTTCAATCAGCAGCGAATTAATTGCCGCGCAGATTGCAATTTTGCCCTTGACAAAAACCTTCGCTGCTCAAAGAATAAGAATAGTTCCTAAGGTTGATTCCTATGAATTAAGTTCATTTTATATGATTCCTCATCGCGCAGAAAAGCGCCTCCCGGAGCAATTCTCCACAAATGCGTCGTCGATATCGCTCATCTGATCGGATATCGCTGATCGGGCTCACTTCGTTTGTCAAAGCTTGGCTTGCAGCATCGATGAGCGATTCGGATAATTTCTGCTGTTGAAGTATTGTCTCAGTTGTTCTCGCTCGACGGATCTGTGGCGTGACACTGCCAGGAACTATCCGAATTTCCGTGACGAATCGCTCCTGAATCCAACTCAGCACGGCCAATGAGACCTTGCTGATGGCCAGTGCCTTGCGCTGCCCGACTTTGCGGAAATACCAATAGCACTTATCCTGATGGAGGAACGGAATGCGGATAAAGGCAATATAGCGTTCCCCGTTCAAGCTGGTCTCGCCAGGATTGAGCATCACCTGTTCGATGTTCGATTTTTCGAATTGGCCGTTGTGGCGAGGACCGATCCATAGTTCTGCCTCCAGGACACAGAGCACAGGCAAGCTATCCCCAGCAGGCGAGGCATTGGCAATATTGCCGCCCAGCGTGGCCCGATTTTGAATCTGCACCGAGCCGATTTGGCGACAAGCCTCGATCAAAATCGGTAGCCGCTGCTGCAAAATCGGATGGGCGATGATGCGGCTCAAGGGCACCGCCGCTCCAATTAGAACCTCCTCGTCGGTGATGTCTATTCGCTCATGGAGCTCCTGAACGGCTGTGAGGTCCACCAGGGAATCCGCTTCAGCCCAATGCTGGCGTTGAACCATCAAATCCGTTGCGCCAGCCACAAATGTGAGAGGGCCTTTATTCTCCTGGACAATCTGATCTAGCTCTGCAATCGATCGAGGTCGAAAGATCCGCTCCATCTATTTGCCTCCAAACGCTGTTTGCCAATCCAGTTTGACCTGGTTCACCAACTCAGGCTGTTGGGTTAAATCCATGACCGCTTCCACGATTTTCGCATACCCTGTGCAGCGACAGATGTTGCCCGCCAATTGCCATTTCACTTGATCGATGGATAATGGTGGGGCGGCAGTAGCCAGTAGCGCTGCAGTGGACATCACAAATCCCGTAGTGCAAAAGCCGCACTGCACCGCCCCATGTTCCACATAAGCTCGCTCCAACGACGCAAATGAGGACCAATGCCGCAATCCCTCAATAGTGACGATATGGCTATTCGCCAACTGAAGCGCTGGCACCAGGCACGAGTTGACGGCACTTCCATTTATTAATACGGTGCATGCCCCACATTCACCTTTGCCACAGCCTTCTTTGGTGCCAATCAGGTCCAGATCGTCCCGCAAAATGTCGAGGAGCCGCTTTTTCGGCGAAGTTGCCAACTCAATTTGATTTCCATTGACAGTAAATCGAATGTTCATAGCTTTCCCTTGATCAACATAATCCACCAGCCTGCAACTAATTTCTATCTAGAAATTTTATCTTTCCTCGACGCTTCGGAATACAAGCGAATCAACTTAAAGCATGCCTTCCCTTTGCCCCCTGCTTTATGCCCCATGCTCCATGCCCCAAGCCCCATGCTAAACCCATTCAGGCAACACAGGCAGCCGATTGAACTCCCTCCCAAAAATCATCCATAGCGCAGATACCACGGCAGGCGCTGCGCCCACGAACGGCAGCTCGCCCAATCCCTTGGCACCAAACGGCCCGAATGGATACGGGTTATCCAAAATTCTCACATGAAACTCAGGCACATCCATGATCGTAGGGACGATGTAATCGGAAAATCCCGACACATCGAACTGCCCCCCTCGCAGCTCAACCTTCTCATACAGCGCCCAGCCAATGCCCTGCAGCGAGCCGCCCTGAATTTGCGCCACTGCCTGATCGTAATTTATCGCTTTGCCGATCTCGTGCGTGGTGTAGTACCGAGTCACCTTAATTTCAAACGTCACAGGATCGACTTCGATTTCAGCGACTGCGGCCGCCCAGGAATAGACGGGATAGGCATCGCCTTTCCAATGGATATCATCAAACTTGATCATCGGCGGGTGGCAGTATTGTTTTTCGATCACAATATCAAGATAACGCTTGGCTACGGCTTCAAATGGGAAGATTTTTTCACCCGAACAAAAATAGCCCTGGCGATATTCAAAATCGGTTCCAGATTCCCTGCTCAATCGGCTGGATAATTGTGCGATCAATTCCTTTGCCGAATCGATTAACAGGCTACCAATCACCATGGTAGACCGAGAGGCCACGGTCGGACCCGAATTGGGCACGAAATCGGTGTTCACCTCAGCCAAAAGCACTCGATCCCGCTCGATCGCCAGAGCATCTGCCAGGATTTTCTTAAATGCCGTTTGCTCGCCCTGCCCCATTTCAGTTTGAGCGGAATAAATAATGGGCTGACCATGTTCGTTCAGCCCAACCCGAATTTTGCCCTGAATTTTGTTCTCTCCCGTGCCTGTGAATCCTGCGCCATGCAAAAAAGCGCTGATCCCAATTCCGTGCAACACATCGGTCGGATGCTGCTTCGGGAATTGGCCTTGCTGTAATCGGGTCAGAATAGGTTGGTTCCAGGCCTGGTACTTTTTTCTTTTTTGTTCATAATCGCTCTGCGTAAGTACATCTTCAAACGTTTGTTTGGCTGAGACGCTGTATCTCAGCACCTGGTCTGTGGCGGTTGTCTGCCCCTCGGTAATTAAATTCACCTGCCGAACATGGTGGGGAGGCAAATCTAGGGTCAGAGCGATCTTTTCGATGAGCATTTCGATGCCAAACACGGCCTGTGGGCCACCAAAGCCCCGAAATGCGCCGCTGGGGACGGTGTTGGTGGCTACGGCTTTGGCATGGATGCGGACATTCGGCACGTAATAGCAGCCTGTCGCCGTCAGCGCTGCCCGAGATAGGACAACAGGCGATAGCGTGCAATAAGCGCCGCCATCGAGGTAGAGCATTAAATCCAGGCCCAGCAAACGTCCGTCTCGATCCACATACGCCTGGCTTCTCATGTACGAGGGATGGCGCTTCGTTGTATATTTTACATCTTCCTCCCGATCGAAAAGCATCGCTACAGGATGCCCGCTCTTGACCGCCAATAGCGCCACATGTCCCGCAATCAGCGATGGGTAATCCTCCTTGCCGCCGAACGCCCCGCCAGTTGGCGATTGAACGATGGTCACTCCGATTTTTCCATCGAACATCTTGTCCAGCGCCCCTTTGATGTAATAGGGGCATTGCATCGAACCTCGAACCACTACCCGATTTTGCTCTGGAATAGCGATCAGCCCCTGCGGCTCCAGATAAAGATGTTCCTGGAAACCCGTGCGAGTTTCAATCTGAACCGTTTTGAAAGCTGCTACTTTCGCCACTGACAGATCACCCTTTTCGATTAAGATTTCTTTGAAAACATTTCTGTCACCGTAGATCCGAACACCGCTGGTCTCCGAGGCCAGCAGATCGAACACGGCAGGCAGTGGCTCATATTCGATGCGGACATGCTGGATCGCCTGCTGGAGCAATTGTTTGTTCGGAGCAGCGATGACAACAATCGGCTCGCCGATGTAATTCACAATCCCATCAGCCAGAAACGGCATATCGTTCTCAATCATGGCGACATGATTGTAGGGAACATCCCGTGCCGTCACCACAACGACCGAAGACCAATCGAACGCAGGATCGAAATGAATGCCCAAAATTTTTGCCCGTGCATGGGCGCTGCGTACTGTGCCCCCAAACCATAAGCCAGGGATCTTCTCGTCAGCGATATAGCGGGTCTCGCCTCGAATTTTTTCGGCAGCATCAACACGGAGATCTTTGGGATTAGGAGTCATACCGATTTCTCAGTCTTTATTTTAAGTGTAAATGAAACGGAATTTTGCTCCAAAGGATTACAACAACCCAATGGATTTTGTCCCCACAGATGATATAACCACCACTGATTAATTTAAAAGCATTATCTGTGGTCGTTCTATCACCCGCTGGAAATATTTTATAAAAGCGAATTCAAATATCCGACTTCTCAACTCAGCGGCCCATCCAATGGATGGAAATAAACCCAACAGATTTTGTCCCCACAGATGATATAAATACGACTGATTTGTCTTAAAAACTTGATCAGTAGTTGTTCTATCATCCGTGGGGATATTTTATCAACTCAAATTCAGATGTACAATCATTTCACTTACCAACTCCTCCAATAGATTGCTACAACACAAGGGATTTTCATTCACAGATAATCTCCCCCCTGATGTCTCCTAAAAATATTATCCGTGGTTGTCCTATCATCCGTGCGAAAACTTTGAGTAAAGAAATCCATATTAACAACTATTGGATTTATCTAACGCCCCAACAAATCGAAACAGTCAAACTGATAACGTTCAAAAGAATTATCCGTGGCTGTTTTATCATTCGTGGGGGAATTTTGATTAATTCAGAATCCATGTGGTTGTTTTTATCCGTTGGAGAAATTCGCTCTCCATTCTTCTGGAGTTCTTGCATTAAGTTTCGGATTCCATTTTCTCAAAACCTGGACATCTTTTAATCCATTTCCTGTTAGCATCATCAAAGCTTTTTCATTAGCTGAAATCTTCTCTTTAAATTTCAGATACCCTGCAAAACTGGCCGCAGCAGCGGGTTCGACCAGAAGTCCCATTTCTTGCGCCAATAATCTTTGAGCCGCCAATATTTCCCCATCTGAAACGACCATCGCCTCTCCCCCACTCGCTTTTACGGCTTGGGCAGCCATGTAAAGATTCCGAGGGGCACCAGCACTGATGCTATCGGCGATCGTTTTTGGAGCCTGATATTTAAAATGATTCGTCTTCAAATACCGCACCAACGCATCGCTGCCTATCGCCTGAACCGCCATCAATTTCGGCAAGCGCTCGATCAAGCCCAATTGCAGCAGTTCCCACAGTCCTTTGTAAATGCCACTGATCACCACGCCATCGCCGACAGGCACGAAAATATCATCAGGCAACTCCCCTTTCATGGCAATGAACAAATCATAAGCTGCCGATTTTTTGCCCTCAATGGTCAAGGGATTGAATGCCGTATTGCGATTGTACCAGTTTTTCTGTTTCGAAATTTCGACACACAAATCGAACGCCTGATCGTAATTGCCATCCACCAGATGGACTGAAGCGCCAAACGATTGCATCTGGATCAGCTTTTCTTGAGGAATACTCGCAGGCACGAAGATTTGCGCACGCAATCCCAATCGGGCACAAATACCCGCCAACGAAGACGCTGCATTGCCCGTGGAGGCGACAGAGATGTCTTTAATCCCCAATTGCCATGCCTTAAGGGCCACCAGGCTGGAAGCTCGATCCTTGAACGACAGGGTCGGGTTTCGAGTATCATCGAACAAAATGATTTTTCGAGTTTCAAATTCATATTCCAGCACAGGCTGATGGCTCAAGGACAGCCGATCGAGTATTAGAGGCAGGATATTATCCAAAAAAATTCCACCTGACTGCCAGCGATAACTCAACGGCCAAAGTTCAGGATAGCGCCAGAGCTGCCCTGCTGGCTGGCTCAAAAAATGATGTTTATCGAGCCTTTTTTTCAATCTGGGATAATCGTAATGGATCAGCAGCACGCCCCGCAGTGGCTGATTCCGCTCCGCCCTCCCACAATCTGGACAGAGATAACGAAATTCTGGCTCAATGGCGTCAATGGAAAATTCCGTTTGGCAATCGAAGCATTTATAGAAATAATGATTCATAATTTTTGATAAATTGTAGGACAAGATGGTATCTTGTCCCTGGTACTTGTAGGACAGGATGCCATCCTGTCCCTTGCAATTGTAGGACAGGTTGCCAACCTGGCTGAACCTGTGGGACAGGTTGCCAACCTGTCTTACAAGATCAACGCTAACAACGCTTTCTCCACATGCAACCGATTTTCCGCCTGCTGATACACCACAGAATGCGGCCCATCGATCACCCCAGGCGTCACTTCTTTGCCCCGATCGGCAGGCAGCGGGTGCATGTACAGCGAATGCCGTTTGGTCAATTCCATGCGTCGCTCATCGCAGACCCAATCGGGATATTTGTCGATTAGGGCGAGGCCCTCTTTTTCATCCTGCGTATGAACCAGCGGCCCCCAGGATTTGGGGATCACCACATCGGCATCGTGAAACGCTTCGTCCATGTGATGGGTGATCTCAAATTTCACCCCAGCTTCCTCGGCATTTTTCCTGGCCTGCTCGACGATGTGCGGCATCAGCTTGAATTCGGGCGGATGCGCCAGGGTCACATCGATGCCGAAGCGGGGCATCATCAAAATCAAACTTTGCGGGACTGAAACAGGCCGCATGTAATTGGGCGCATACGTCCAACTGACGCCCAGCTTCAAGCCTCGGGTATTTTCTCCAAAATGTTCAGTAATAGTAAAATAATCTGCCAAAATCTGGGCGGGATGATACACATCGCATTGCATGTTCACGATCGGCACCGAACTATGCTGGCGCAGCTCTTCCAGATAGCGATTCCCCTCGCCATATTTGCAATAGCGCACCGCAATGCCCTGCAAATAGCCAGAGAGAACTTTAGCCGTATCCTTTGCCCCCTCGCCGTGGGAAATCTGCATGGTCTGTGGCGCAAAATAGATCGCATGTCCGCCCAATTGCGTCATCGCCGCTTCGAACGAAGTGCGGGTTCGAGTCGAGGCATCAAAAAAAATCATACCTAATGTTTTTCCTTCCAGCAGCCGATTGAACCGCCCTGCGGCATATTCTAACTTCAACTGCTTCGCCATCTCAAATAATGTCTTCAATTCCTGAACCGACCAGTCCTGCGTGGTAATAAAATGTTTGCCTTTGAGTTTGGTTTGCATAGACATCTCCCTTAGAAAAAATTGGATAATCCTTTAGGCATTTTCAAATTCTTAAGTATCCATAGTAAAGTCGCTTTAAAAATTAGCAATCCTGAGCTCATGGAATGATCTATTATTCTGATAAGCTATCTAATAACATCAGCTTCCTTTCATTACGAATTTTTTAGATTGAATTAGTTGAAATAGAGAACTTGAGATTTCTGTCCTTTTTAGGATTTACGAGAATATACAAAATGCGAATATTTCAATGATCCTTCTGTGGATTCAGGAGTCTCTTTTATTTCACAAATCAACAAATTAAGAGATATCTAATTTCACAGGCATAAGACCAGAATTTCAATTTATCCAAATTTTGCCAAAAATTTAATATTGCTTTTCAAAAACAATTTAATCAATTCAGAATTATTATCAAAATGATTTTTTCTTTTTGACCAGAAATAAAATAACTGAGTGATGTGGAAAATCGCTTCGGATATTAGTTGTCCATAATGTTAAATTGTCTGCAAAAGGGAAGGTTAGGATTCTTGAGTTGTTTCATTTTATAGCAACAAGTAAAATTTTTTCATATCAATTAAGCTATAGACATTTCGCATGAGGATTTGAATGCGAAAATTTTTAAATATTGCAAAAATGATTAGCGATCAGAGTATCAGTTTTTATCTTCAATTTATTATAATTTTCAAAAAATCTATTGAATTTAATAATCCTAATGATTATATTTAGCAAAAAAATCGTTGATCTTTTTTGGCGCTTAGATAATAAATGCGAGTTTAAATGCAATAATAAATGTTCATCAGCTTATTGCTGCGACAAGGCTTGGTTTAAAATAATTGTTTCTATGATGTCGCATCTACTCCGCTGCTGTTTCTTTTGAACTAGCTTGTTTTGGGCAAACTTTTCCTTTCAAGATAGCCCAACAAAAAATGCAAAATCTATAAGAAAAATGGAAGCCAATAAAATGAAAGCGATCCTTAACTCTTCCCACCAACATTTAATTGGATCAAGTTTTAACGATTTTGAAAATAGTGCAATGACATTATTTCAACACTCGCCGATCCCAGCTTTTATTTTTCGTAAAATCAAAGATGAGTTTATATTGGTCGATTTCAATACCGAGGCCTGTAAGATCACTGAAGGAAAAATAGAAGCATTGTTGGGTTCAAGTTTTTCAAATTTGACCAAAAATCTTCCTGAGGCACAGCAAGAGATCGAGCGATGTTTTGTTCACCAATCAACCGTTGAAATATGTCGAAACTATCGTCTCCTTACAACGAATCAAACTCGGGCATTAGCTACTAAATACATTTATTTGCCGCCTGATCGGGTGGTGATCTTTAGCCAGGATGTCACGATGATCAGGGAAATGAATAAATATTTAGACGATAGCAGAAGATGGCATCAGGAGCTATTCGATCTGTTACCACAAACAATATTTGAAACTGATGTTGACTTTAAAATTGTTTATGCTAATAAAGCAGCTTTTAACATTTTCGGTTTCGATCGTTCTGATTTGAATAGCGAACTAAGTGTTTTTGATTTGGTTATTCCAGAAGAACATGAGAAATTAAAACGGAATGTTTATCAATTAACACATGGACTGAAAACAAGCGGCAATGAATACATCGTTGTTCGAAAAGATGGCACTAGATTCCCAGTTTGTGTTTATTCGATTCCGATCATCAGAGATGGTAAGGTAACTGGTTTAAGAGGTATTCTGATTGATATTTCCCCCTATAAAAAAGTTCAGGATGATCTCCAACAGGCTAATTTATTGTTGGAGCAAGAGGTCAAGAAGCGCACGGCTGATTTGCTTGAAACGAATCGCAGCTTGATCACAGAAATTGAGCACCATCAATATACCCAACAAATGTTGAGTCAAAGTGAACGGAAATATCGCGCTATTATGGAGCAAAGCGCTGATTGCATCTTTCTAATCGACATGGAAACCAGAAAACTGATTGAAGCCAATCGGGCATTCCAACAGTTATTGGGATATTCTGCTGATGAAATAGAGAGGATTCAAATTTACGATATTCTTGCTTCTAATCCAGCAGATTTTGATGATATTCTATATTCGATTCAAGAACAGAAAACAATTTCCTCAAGACAACAACTATTTCGCCACAAAAATGGCAAGTCGGTAGGGGTCGAAATAAGCGCGAGTTTGATCGATTACGATAGGCAGCGAATCATTTGTGTATTTGCAAGGGATATAACAAATCGTATCCGCTACGAAAAGATTCAGCGAGTGATCTATCAGGTGTCAAAATCGATTGCACAAAATAGAAATTCCCAGGAGCTATTTCACTCACTTCGACTAAGTATTGGAGAACTTCTCGATACCTCAAATTTGTACATCGCACTTATTAACGCTGATAATATTGTTTATTATCCTCAATGCCAAAATGAAAATGGTTCTTCTGCTCAAGCAGCATTCGATAAAATTCTTATTGAACACATTATTCATAGTGGAGAACCGATTCTAATTAATTCTGAATCTTCTCTTATAACAGGATTATTTGATAAAATTGAACCCAACTTTTTGATCGCTAAGTCGTGGCTTGGAGTCCCATTAATATCTGATAATCAAATTATTGGAGCCATCACTGTTCAAAACGAAAACAGCTCAAATGAATATACAAAAGATGATCAAGAACTTTTGGAACTGATCGCTAATCAAATTGCAAGTGGTGTCGTACATTTAAAAGCTGAAGAGCAGCTGAATCTCACCCATCAAATTTATAAAGAATCAATTGAAACCGCAAAAGGTGTGCCTTATCGGTTGAACTTTGACACCAATCGCTACGACATAATGAGTCGAAAAGCTGAAGAGCTGCTTGGGATAGATTTTAATCAAATCACTTTGGATCGCCTTAAATCGATGCAGCAAAAAATTGTCGTTAAAAATCCCAATTACGCTGATAACCCTGCTGAGTACAGTCGTGCATTTCGTAGAGGAGAGCTGAATGAGTATGTTTCAGATTTTCTGATTATGACTCCAAAGGGCGAACTCAAATGGATCAGCGATTGTGCCATCCCCATTCGTGATCAGTCAACCGGTAAAGTGATTGGATCATTGGGGATATTGCAGGACATAACCGAGCGCAAGCAAGCAGAGCAGAATCTAAAAGAACAAGAGTTATTCATCGAAAATATATTGAATTCAATCGGCGCCCATGTTGCAATTTTAAATGAAGAGGGAGTTATTGTTTATGTTAACAAAGCTTGGACCGATTTTGCAATTGCCAATGGCTTAAAAGCGAATCAAGTTGGTGAAAATTACCTATCAGTATGTGATCGTGCAATTGGACCAGGCGCTAATGAAGCTGCTCAAGTGGCGACTAACATCCGAAAAGTCATATCGGGTCGATTAACCAGCTTTTCTATGCAATATGCTTTTCAATCTGGTCAGCAACGTCGCTGGTTTAAAATGGACGTAACGCGCTTTCGCAAGCCAGAGCCAGCGTTTGTTGTCATTACCCATGATGATATCACGCATTTAAAGTATGTTGAAGAAGCACTACAAGCCAGTGAAATGCGCTATCGTCATATCGTAGAAGACCAAACTGACATCATTTGTCGCCATCATCCTGATGGAACAGTTTCGTTCGTTAATGGCGCTTGTTGTCGTTTCTTAAACAAGACACCAGAACAAATCATTGGCCAAAAAGAATTACCTGTTATCCATGGGGAAGATCTAGAATTGATAAAGAATTATGCAAAATCGCTTTCCTCCAAAAATCCAACAATCGCTTTTGAACTTCGTCTTATTCGTCATGATGGTTGCATACGTTGGTTTCATTGCAGCTTACGTGCAATCTATGATAAACAAAATAACATTCGTGAATATCAGACGGTAATGAGGGACATTACTGATAAGAAAAAAGCCGAACAAGAATTAGAAAAATATCGGGCTTACCTAGAGGACTTGGTGAGGGAACGGACCAAAGCGCTCAATATTTCAAATCAGAAACTAAATAGGGAATTGATACATCGTCAAAAGGTTGAATCGGCGCTGCGGATCACTAAACAACGATTTGAGCTGTTATATGATGAGAATCCATCGATGTATTTCACGCTTGATTTCAAGGGTAAAATTCTTTCAGTCAATAAGTTTGGTGCAAAACAGTTAGGCTATGCCGTCAATGAACTATTAGGCAAATCAGTATTCATTATGATTTATAAAAAAGATAGGCCTGTGGTTAAACAACAAATTAATGATTTAAAAATTAATCCCAAATCGATCCTTAGTTGGCAACTGCGGAAGGTCCGTAAAGATGGCAGCATCCTCTGGGTAAAAGAAACCGCCCGTTTGGTTCAAGATGATCAGAATCGACCGATGATTTTAATTGTTTGCGAAGACATTACCGAGAAAATCAATTATCAAATCGAACAACAAAAATTGATTAAACAGTTGAATGAGCGAGAAAAATTAGCTGTACTTGGACAGTTTACAGCTGCGATTGCTCATGAAATCAATAACCCGCTCGATATCATCATGACTCAAATCGATCGATTAAAAGAAAAATATAATTCTATAGATGACTTTTCAATCCAAGCGCAAAAAATCGAATCCCAAGTAATGCGGATCAATCGCCTTATTAGAAATATTTTATCTTATGCGACGCCAAAATTAATAACCTTTCTCCCCGTTAACATTAATCAATTGATACTTCGAACCATCGAAATGTTGCAGGCTTATTTCAAAGAAGGAATTACTATTGAAACCAAACTATGTTCGGATTTACCGATGGTCTATGCTGATGGTGTGGGATTAGAAATCGTGCTTAAGAACATAATTATTAACGCAATTGAATCCATTTCACAAGTAGGCAAAGTAAAAATAGCTAGCAGACTCGCTGGAGACCAAGTCATAATATCAGTCAAAGATACTGGAATTGGAATCGACAAGGAAAATATGCAAAATTTGTTTAAGCATTTTCACTCGAACAAAAAAGAGCGTGGTGGTACTGGATTGGGCTTGGTGATTAGCCAGGAAATTATAAAAAAACACCAGGGACATATCTCTGTTAAAAGCCGAGTTGGCTATGGGACCACCTTCTCAATTACATTACCTCTAAGCAACAAATGATCATAGCTCCTGGAGGATCGGACAATGAGCTTGATATTATTGGTAGATGATGAGCTTGAGATTCTTACTACTCGCTCAGAAATAATACAAAATTTAGGATATGATTGTATAACAGCTAAAAGTGGTAACGAAGCAATCACACAAATCCGAGAGAATCACATTGATGTAATATTAACCGACCTTATCATGGAACAAGGGGATGGTTTTGCACTTCTAAATGCTGCCAAAGAAATTGACCCCGATATACCAGTTATTTTGTTTACCGCATATGGAACCATCGAATCAGCGGTTGAAGCCATGAAATTAGGGGCATTTGACTATATTCAAAAGCCCATAAATAAGGACATGTTAGCATTAGTATTAAAAAAAGCCATTGAATTTCGTCAGCTCAAGCAAGAAAACCTTGTTCTAAAACACCAAGTTAATAAACAATTTCAGCTAGATGGAATGATTTATAAAAGCCAATGTATGCTGGAAATATCCCGAAAGGTAATGAAAGCTGCAGCTTGTGATGCAAGTGTATTGATTTGGGGCGAATCTGGGACGGGAAAAGAAATGATTGCTCGAAATATCCATGCAAAAAGCAATCGAAAAGACAATCCTTTTGTTCCGATCGATTGCGTTGCTTTACCACCCACATTGATGGAGAGCGAACTTTTTGGTTTTGAAAAAGGATCCTTTACAGACGCCTCGCGAACCAAAAGAGGATTGTTTGAGATTGCCAATGGCGGCACCGTATTCTTTGATGAAATTACCGAACTAGATTATGGACTGCAAGCAAAATTGTTGCGTGTACTTCAGGAGCAAGAATTCCGTCATGTTGGCGGGACTGAATTGATAAAAACTAATATCCGCATCATATCTGCGACCAATCAAAATCCCGATAAAGCAGTAAAAGAAAAAAAATTAAGACATGATCTATATTATCGTCTAAATGTGATTCAAATTCCTGTACCACCGCTTAGAGATCGAAAAGAAGATATCCCACTGTTGGTCCATCATTTTATAGATGAATTTAACCCCAGACTTCTTAACGAAATTAAAGGGATTACTAACGATGCAATTCGACAGCTTACAAATTATCATTGGCCTGGAAACGTCAGAGAATTGAGGAATGTGATCGAACAAGTAATGTCGATGGCGGAACATGAGACTATCGGAGTAAATGACTTGCCCGATTATATCAAATTATCAGATTCGTCTCAAATCGATGATCAGATATTAAGCATGAGCTTTCAAGAAGCTAAGGAAAGATGTCTCAGTAATTTTTATAAAAAGTATCTTGGATACCTTCTCAAAAAATACAATGGAAACATTAGCAAGGTCGCAAAAGAATGCGGATTAAGCCGCTGGACGATATATCGAATGATTCAAGATGCACAGTTATAATAAAATCTGAAAGCTAGCGAAAAGCATTGTTATTTTTTTACTACATAATATATACTTATTTTTTTTCGCAACTTGCCTAATTTTATTTTTATTGTAGCAAATAATTAACAAAAATTTTGATTGTAATATTTATTTGCCTCTTTTCATCAACTCCTTTATTCTATTAATTATCAAATATATGACTCCCTGCCATTTTTGTTCCACTCTTTGGCACAGGAATTGTTATTAATAATAATTGAGATTTATTAAAAAATATAAAATCAATTTAATATTTTGCTTGAATATTTGTTAGAATCAATTCAATAACCAAAATGGAAGCAAGGCATATCTTATTTTGGTTAATAAAAATAATTGGAGATAATATTCAAGTAATTAACACAAAGCGCTAATACTAAAAAGACAATAGCTGACTTTCTTAAAAATAACTTTGTTCTGATCTAAATTTGATGGTAAATCTCTTTGTTTTGTTTTTAATTTAAAATTACCTTTTTGAAAATTGTCTTTGGTGCGCACAAATAAAAAAGTTACTCTCTGAGTTCCCCAAGTCTTAAAACGAGTAGCTCCGATAGCCACAATTAAGGACTTTCTAATCGTGAAAATGCTTTTTTGAAAAAAAATAGGTGCTATTTTTTATGTAAAAATTGCCAATTCTTCAAAATCAGAATTCATGGATGATTTAAATGATGAAAACTATCAAATCTTCGGTCATCGTTTCCGAGGATTCCAAAGTCGCTACTCAACTGACGGATATTCTTTTGAAGCATGATTATACCGTTACAATTGAGAAGTCGATCCTAAAATTTATCTGCAATATTTTGGATAAAGAAATAAATCTCCTGATCCTAGATATGGATGTACCAAAAACCTTTAATTTAGATTCGATCGAGATCATCAGGAAAATACGTCCCAGACTTCCAATTATTGTGGTTATGGCAGATACCTCCCTCGATGCATTGAAAACTATGGTACAAAAAGGAGTCTTTTATACCGCCATTAAGCCAGTGCAGTCAGAGGACCTAAATGAGGTGATCAAAGCACTTGATCTATCAGAAACCAGAAAGAATCGAAATAGCAGCTATAATTGCATGATTAATTGAACCAATATATTTTATTAGATGCCATGAACTCGCAACCGTTATTCATTGATTCTAACAACGTACCGCACTGGTATGCGATATACACTCAGAGTCGTCATGAAAAAAAAATTGCCCGATTGTTAAGCGAGAAGGGACTCACAAATTATTTGCCATTAATTGAAGTCTACCATCGCTGGAGCGATCGATATCAAAAGGTGCTCACTCCGTTGTTTAGTTGTTATGTTTTTGTTTTTATGGCGCTGCGGGATCGATTCAAAGTGCTCCAAACCGATGGGGTGATCAAACTCGTCTCCTTTAATGGACAACCTGCAACCATTCCCGATCATCAAATCGATGCCATTAAACGGATCATGACAGAAAAGATGCGAATCGATCCCATCAATTGTTTCGTTACTGGCAAGAAGGTTAGAGTCCGACAAGGGCCATTAAAAGGAATAGAAGGCACGCTCGTGCATAAGAACAACAAAAATAGATTTGTTATTGCCATCGATGGAATACGGCAGGCACTTTCGATAGAAATAGATTATCGTGATTTAGAAATCTTGAGAGAGGGGTAAATCGTGGTTCAGATTAAAAAAATAAGTTTTTTACTTTTCATGTTGCTTCCATTCTGGATATTCGGGCAGGAGAGATTGATCAAACCTGGTGATGCCATCGAAATTATTGCCCCACAAAGTGCGGAGCTGAGCCGCACCGTAGTAGTAGCGGCTGATGGCACGGTTGATTTTCCCGCCTTACAAGGATTGCCAGTGGACGGTATTACGCTGCAACGTTTCAAAGAAATTTTGATTGCGCAACTTTCCCGTTATCTGGAAAGCACCCCATTAGTGATGGTTCGCTTTAGTGAAAGCTATCCCATCAAAGTGACAGTGCTCGGGCAAGTGGCAATGCCAGGGCTATATCCCATCGCCAATACCGCCACATTGCAGGGTGCCATTGGCGCTGCTGGCGGGTTTATTCCTGGAGCGCAGCTATCGAAAATCAAGCTCATTCGGACCGTCAATGGCGAGAGGAGCGAGCAGGTAGTCAACATGGAACAGTTTTATCTCAATGGCGATCCCTCTGCCCTGCCGTTGCTAAAAGACGAGGATACCATTGTCGTCCCAGGCAATCCCTTGGCAACGAATGTGAAAGTGCTGGGAGCAGTAAAGAATCCTGGCAGTTATGAAGTGTTTTTTCAAACCACGCTGCTGGATGTCATTTTTCTCGCTGGTGGCGCTACTGCGGATGCAAATTTAAAGAAAATCAAAATCGTCTCATTGACTGGGCAAAGCGCCCGTGAGGTGCCCATTAATATCAAAAATTTATTGAAAGCCAAAAATTTTAGTTCCATTCCCATCGTGGTTCCAGGCGATGTGGTTTATGTACCCGAAAGGAAGGTAAGCTGGGGGAAATTTCTGAATTTGCTTCGTGATCTGACGACCTTAGCAACCCTCTATTATTTAATCTATCTCACTAACCATTGATTTGCAATGGCCAAAACCGATGATCGTAACCTCATAAAAGCGAGT